>CBDAFK010000075.1:0-11109 GCA_965195235.1 uncultured Desulfobacterales bacterium
CGTTCATGGGTGTTCTTATCTCATGGCTCATATTGGCCAAAAAGTCGCTTTTCGCCTGGGTTGCGGCCTCAGCTTCTTTTCTGGATTCTTCAAGGTCTTCCATCATGTTCAAACTCGCCAGCCGGGCATCGGCCAATTCGACGATACGCATTTTTAAGGATTTTTCCATCTGTTTTTGTTCCGTAATGTCCTTAAATGTCACTACTGCGCCGACAGTTTTACCGTCTTTCTTCATAGGTGTTGCGGTATATTCAACGGAAAAGCCGATTCCATCTTTCCGCCAAAGCATTTCATCGCTGATGGTTTTCGGCTTGCCATGGTTGTAAGCCCTGGACATGGAACAGCCTTCAGCCGGGTATGGGCTGCCGTCCGCTTGGGTATGGTGTATCAGATCATGGACGTTTTTCCCCTCGATTTCGTCCTGCGTATACCCGAGCATGTCCAGGGCTGACGGGTTGGCAAAGGTGCATTGGCCCTCTGAGTTGACGCCAAAAATACCCTCGCCCGCTGAATCCAGCAGCAGGCGGGAGCGCTCGTCGGCGACGCTCAACTGTTCCTGTTTTTCCTTCAATTCCGCTGTTCGCTCTTCAACTTTTTCTTCCAGATTATCCCTTGCCTTGGTGAGAGACCTGTGGGTGCGTTCACCCATTCGCAGGACAAACAGGGTTGAGCCGGCGAACAGGACCAAGGTCAGTCCCAGCACGCCCAGGACAATGATTCGTATCCGATAATAGCTCGATAGGGCCTCGTCCACATCGATCTCGGTGGCAATTCCAAGCTTAAGGTTTGCGTCCCAGACCCACGCACCGAACACCGGAACCCCGCGGTAATCTCTGTATCCAGCCATATCCATTTCAATTTTCGAGTGCCCGGAATCGGCGCCCACCGCTTCCATTCGCGATTTAAGCGCAATCGCTCCGGCGGCCATGCGCGTCAGCGGCTGCCTGGACCTTTCTATTAGAGGGCGGTGCCCTTCCACCATGTTGACGCCGGGGTCCCGTATCTCGATGTTCAGAACCGCCTTTTCCCCTTCGCCGATCAAGCCTATCTGCTGCAACTGCTCATCAAATTTGCTGTCTGAAATAAGTCTCCCCCCTTGGGTGAAGGCGTAGGTTTCCCCGGTTCCACCGTCGCCCACAATGGTCATGGTCCGGGAGAAATCCTGCGAGGGGTCCACAATAAGGGTCATCACCGCAATAATTTTTCCATCCGGTTTCCGGATAGGACCGACAAAAAACATGGTGGATGGCCGCTTCGCGTCAGGCTTTGAAGCTTTTTCCAATTGAACATCTGACTCCATGGGCGGCACAAAGCCAATGTGGCCTTCAAAAGCCCGTTTGATAACCTCCGGATATTGCTGTGAAATGAGATTGGGGGTTCCCAGGTTGATGTCGCGTGTGGAGCCGATACTGATGTTCTCGGGACTGATGATGAAAAAGCCGATATTAGGAAAGATATTTTTGTTTTCTTTGAAATAGTTCCGGACCTCCCGCAATGCTTCCGAGGCCGCCAACGCCTTACGATCCGGCGGTGTTTCTATCAATTGCTCGGTGGACGCCACCACTATCGGCTCGTCTCCGAAATGCTTCATGAATGCCTTTCTTCCAGCCTCCCAAAAACCGAGACCTTTTTTCGCTATCAACAGGGTGCCACTCAAATTTTTCCCCACATCCTGCAAAATATCAGATTTGATTCGACTTAGGGAGAACCATCCAATCAAAAGAATAATGATCATGAAGAAGGTCAGACCAGCCAGGACAAACAGACGGAACCGGGCCGAGCCGAAACCCGCTACGATACCCATCCTGCTGCTCTTTTTGAAAATGAGCCAGGCAAGCAGAATGATGATCAGGAAAAGTGCCACGCCGTACCCAATCAGCCGGCCGAAAGATATGGGGATTTCCCCTTTTGGCTTAATACTGCTCATTTCCACAGGAATCCATCTTTTGTAAATGGCGCTCATCTCCTCCCGGGATATGGATTCCAGGCCCTTGTTCAGGATGCGAACCAATTCAGGCCAATCCGATCGGACACCGATACCGATGGCAGAAGACTGTACTTTCACGCCGGCGGTAGCGGCGATTCTTAAATTTATCAACCCGTTTTGCTGGATCAAATAACTGACCACGCCCAGGTTGCCCACATAGGCATCCATTTGATGGCTCATGACTGCTTCGAGCCCGGCCAGAGGCGATTCCACAGTATGGATAGAAAGGTCAGGAAATGCCTTAAGGCTCAGTTCGATAATGGCATAGTCTTTTGCCATGGCCACTTTGTCCTTGGTCATGTCCCCCAGATTTTCCACAGGCCGAAAATCTTTTTCCGTCACAATAACCCAGGGAGCGCTGATCAGGGGATTGCTGAACTTAAGGTACTGTGCCCTTTCCGGGGTTACAGTCAGAGCGGAAACAATATCCAACCGGCGTTCGCGGGCCGCCTCGAGGACCCCTTCCCAGGTCAGGCCGGGGACGAGATCGAACGAAAAACCCAGACGTTTGCTCAGCAACGCAAGCACATCCGCAGCGACGCCTCTGTGCTCTCCGGAACCATCTACAAAATCATAAGGCGGCCATGCGGGATCGGCCCCCATTCGAAGCACCCTGTGTTTCGAGATCCAGGCCTGTTCTTCGGGCGTAAGTGTTACCCGGGTCTGCGCTGTTTTGGATTCCTCCATTGACAGTATGCCCAGATATCTGCTCAGAATTTCATTCCGCTCCTTCTCGCTGATGCCAGACAGGCCTTTGTCAATAATCCCGGCCAGCTCCGGCCAGTCATCCCGTATGGCCATGGCCTGGTCGTGGTTGCCAAAAGGTGTCGAAGCAGCGACTTTGACATTGTTCAAATTGTTTTGCCGGACAATATACACTCCTGTCGTCAAGTTCCCTATGTACGCGTCCGCCCCTCCGGTGGCAACGGCTTCGATCGCTTCCTGAGTTGTTCCTTTTACCAGAAGGTTTATATCGGGATACTCGGCCGCAAGTTTTTTATGCATGACATAATCCCGTTCTACCGAAACCGTCTTATGCATCAAATCTTCAATTGAACCAATGGATCTATCTTTCTGTGTAAAAATGACCCAGGGCATGAGAAGATAGTCTTTCGTAAAGGCCATATGGTTTTGGCGCTCCGGGGTCACCTTGGCCGTGAGGAGCAAATCGATTGTTTCATGGTTTTTAATGTCCTCCAGTGCCTTGGACCAGGGTATATCGGTAACATATTGGACCGTGAAGCCGGCGCGCTTGGCTATTAGATTTAGATAATCAACGGAAATTCCGCGAGATTTTCCATCAAAGAAATGTAAGGGGGGGGCTTTCCCGATCCGTGCCCTGACCACCGGGTGTTTATCAAGCCAGGTCTTTTCTTGAGGAGTAAGTGTAACTGCTTTCGTCGGCAGATCAGTTTTTTTTGCCCATCTGCGGTGGATCGCTTGTACTTCCTGCGGCGATATCGACGCAAGGGCTTTATCCATGATATCTGCAAGTTCTGGCCAGTCTTTGCGTGTTCCGATTGCCAATGAAACCGGTGGTTGCGATGTCCTTCCCATCACCCGCAGGTTGGTGATGAGTTCCTTCTCCATCAGGTAAATGGCCACGGCCCTGTTTCCCACATAGGCGTCGGCTTCTCCGCGTGATACGGCGTCCAGGCAGTCACTGGTGTTCTTGTACTCGCGTATCTTGATTTCAGGGCGATCGCGTTTAAAACGCTTGATGGTGTAATAACCGCTCTCCAGTGCAACGGTCTTGCCGTAAAGATTCTTTTCACCACTGAGATATGGTTTATCCTTATGACCGACAATGATCTGCGGGATCGTCAGGTAGGGCGTCGTAAAGTTAAAGAATGGTTCCCGATCCGGCTTTGGGGTGATGTCCATCAAAGCGTCAAGTTTTTTTGATTTGACGGCATCGAGGTTCTCTTTAAAAGGAGCTGGAACAACATTGAGGACACCACCTAAACGCTTATTTATGGCATTGAGGTAGTCGACACCGATACCCCGGGGGACACCCGCTTCATCCACATAATTCAGGGGTGGCCAGGCATTCATGATGCCCACGCGGATTTGGGTATGCCTGGCCAGCCAGGCCTGTTCTTGGGATGTTAGTTTTATTTGAGGCGTATCCTCAAGGATTAGGTTATCAGTTTTTAGAGGTCGATGCGTAAGCCCAATTAGACGATATACCTGGGCAATTTGAGCAATCCGGCTTTTATTGATGTTTCCCAGCGGTACTCCTTTATCATAGGCTAACGTCTTAAGTGTGTTGGCTTCAAAAAGCAGCGCATCTTTGGGTCGATTTTGGGTGTTATATTTTTTAAGAATCAAATCAACAGCTTCATCTATATGAGAAAAAGCATACGCCCATCCTTGAAGACTGGCCTTGTAAAATCGTTTGACCAATTCCGGGTTGTCTTTATAAAGTTTCTGGGAGGTAAATAATATATCGCTATAAAAATCAAACCCATGGTCTTTGGGTACAAAGATCGTATAATCTATCCCCCGTTTTTCCATCTGATGGGGCTCATTGGAAATGTAAGCGGCAACGGCGTCGGTTTTACCGAAAATCAGATCGTCGGTGTTAAAGGTGTGCTCTTGCAAAGTGTAACTGTCAGACTTAATTCCATTAGCCAACAACATAGCGGTAAGGGAAGCCTTTCCCACCACATCATCGGTCATCATGATTCGTTTACCCTTCAAATCAGAGACCTGTTTCAGATCACTCCGTTTTTTTGCCAACAGCATAAGCGGTGAATGCTGGAAGATAGCGGACAGGAGATAAACCTCTTTTCCTTCCATACTTTCTAGAACAAGAGCGGATCTGCCTACACCAAAATGAGCTTTCTGCGAAAGTACATCTTGGGTAACATCTGTGCCGGATTCATACTCTTTTATGGTGACATCCAAGCCGACATCGTTATAAAAACCCAATTCTTTAGCAACATAGTAGCCCGCAAATTGAAACTGATTTTTCCAGGTGAGCTGTAGGGTCACGGATTCTAATTTCTCAGCGGCATAAACCTGGCTGTTCGATAAAGCCAAACAGATAAAGAAAAAAGATATTAATAAATTTCTACGGATAGTCATGATGAATACTCCGTGTTAGAAAAAATTCGAAATCCGAAACAAATACAATTACGAATTTTCAAATGCCCAAAATAAAAAACTGCAATTTTTCATTAGGTAACGATCTTATATTTCTTCTCCAGGCCGGCATGACTCAATAACTCATTGATCTCTTCCTTCAGCTTGATCATCTGCTTTTCACGTCCGGCGGCCAGCCGGCTGAACCGTTCCAGCTCATCCACATTCTGCCTTAATTCTCCTTCCACCTTTTTTCGCATGCTGACTTCCGTTTGGAGTTCGACCGTGCGATTCTCAGCTTCTTTTATGGATTCTTCAAGGTCTTCCGTCATGTTCAGCGTGGCCCGGCGTGTCTTTGCCAGTTCTTCGACACGCTCATTTAAGGATTCTTCCATCTGCTTGCGATCCGTAATGTCGTGGACAAGTGAAAGAACTTGGATTATGTTATTAAAATTATCTTTTACAGGGGAACATGTGAATGAATGCCACCGAATAGTGCCGTCAGGTTGAAGGAAAGAACGATCCTTTTGGGTAGTTTTTTCATGTTTGAAAGCCAAAGCTATAGGACAATTTTCAGGTATAATGTCACGCTTATCGTAAATTTTAGCACAAGTCTGACCAATCATATCAGATAGACCTCTTTCCTTCATTCTCCTGTTGATCCAAAGGATTTTCTGTTCCCTGTCAACCAAAAATAAGTCTGCATCAATACTGCTTACAATATCATCAAGCGTGCCTCTTTCCTTTGTAAGATTTATCTGGGCTGTCCGCAAATTATTTTTTTCTGTTTCAAGTATGTCTGTGGTAGTGGCAAGTTTTTTCATCAGTTGCCACACAACAAAATAGAAGATGAGTGCCATTACGATGGCAATAGAGCCCGCCATGGCAAGCATTCGGTATTGATTTTTCTTAATGACTATTTCAATTTCGTTGTAGGGTAGCGAAACACTTATTCCCCCTCGGATATCCCCAAGTCGATATCCTTGTTTGGCGTGGCAAGAGACACATCCTTTTTCATATAAAAGAGGACGCATGAACCGATAAATCTTCTTGCCCTCTGACTCCGTGATTTGTGTTACTTCCTTAACTCCAGCCTCAAACGCCTGGAGGGACTCTCTCTCCCAAGGGTCAGGGGTATTATTTGGATTTATCAGATTAAGACTTGTTATGTGGTACTGATATGTTCCGAACTGCTTTGCCAACTTTGATATCTCACGGGTCATCAGTGCAGGATTCTTTTTCGTATAAACTACCCCATCCGCTGTGGTGATATCCGGGTTTTCCAGGTAGGGATTTGATCGCATTCCTTCTTTCTTTAGAACATAGATACCTCCATAATGAGCATTCCAACGCCGTGTAAGCACAATACTCTCAAAATATCCCTCGGCTGAAAGGTAGGCAGATCTCATGATCATTTCGTTTTGTTTTAGGCTTACAGACAAGATAGCAGCCAACATTATTAAAATGACTACCAGCCCTGCTGCCAATGTCCCTAACTTTACCTTGTGGGTTAATTTCATATTTTACTCCTGAGTTTCGTAATGAAGGGTAGTAGCCATTTTTCTGTTGAACTTTCTTTAAGAGGCATAATACAAATTTCCTGTGAGCTTCTAAAAATCATATTATTAATCAGTCAACAATCTTATATTTATCCGGCTGGCCCAATCCTCGGAGTAGTTCGTTGATTTCTTTTTTAAGCTTGATCATTTGTTCTTCACGTCCAACGGCCAGCTTACTGAACCGTTCGAGATCCTCCACATTGCGCTCTAACTCTTCCTCTGCCTTTTTACGCTCCGAGATTTCTTCTTTCAGTTCGGCAGTACGTCCTTCAACCAGCTCCTCTAACCGGCCCCTGTGTTTTTTCAATTCAATCTCGGTCTGTTGACGCCTGGCAATCTCCAGGGCCAGGGTAATAAGATCGGCGATGGAAATGAGAAAGGTTTGTTCTTCTTCACTCCATTCTCGGAGCGGCCCTGTATGCTCGGCGCTTACGCCCCCCACAAAGTCAGATTGTAAGAGTATTGCCGCACTCAGCCTGGATGTGATTCCCAGGGGCTTTAAATATCCCTCGGTTAATTCATTGGTTAATGGATCGTTTTGTGCGTCATCTGCAGCGATGGTTCGCTTTTCCTTTAACGCCCGAAAATAGTTTGGATAATCCTTGCTTTTTAATGTTAATACCTTTTCATGAGAATCGTAACTCAACTGATAGAGGTCTTGGCAGACCATTTCTGATTGGTCTTCATTAAAAAGCCAGACACAAACGCGTTCTGCCTCCAATGATTGAGAAGCCAACTCCGTCGTACTTTTAAGAGCCACATCAAAGTCAGCAAAATCCATTTTGGCCAGTTTCTGAAGCGCAAGTTTATGTTTGCTGATCTGTTCCGTGTGTCTTGAGAGCTGCTCCTCCGCCCGCTTGCGCTCGGTGATGTTTCTGGAAACCTGAATAAAATTTAAGATATCACCTGATTCATTTTTAATAGGCACAGCATAAGTATCCCAATAGGTTTCTCCCTTTGTGCCCTTTGAATAAGGGTGATGTAAAATAGCTTGTTCAATGTTACCAGTCTTAAGTGCCTTTGTGGTTGGGCATTCATGACATGGGGTGTCTTTACCAATGAGAGCTTCATAGCAAAACTGCCCTATTAAATCTTCAGGAGCTACATTAAGTTCTCTGGTTGTTGTTTTGTTTGCCCAGATTATTTTCATATCTGTATCAACAAGCCTGATTCTGTCAATTGAGGCATCAAGAAGCGCTTTTTTCTGGGTCTCGCTCTTCCGCAGTGCCTCCTGCGCCAGCTTGCGCTCGGTGATGTCCCTGGAGGAGCCCTGAAAACCTATCGGTTTCCCGTTTTCGTCAAAGATTATTTTTCCGTTTACTTCGCCGGGGATCTCCTCGCCATTTTTATTGAAAAAATTGGCTTCGAACACCACCCCCGTGTGTTTCTCCAGATTCTCCAGCTCGTGGGCTATTATACTCTCTATCTTTTGTATTTTTTCAGGTGAGCAATGCTCCGGCAATCTGGTTCCTATCCACTCTTCCGGGGTAAATCCCAACGTGTCTAAAATTGCAGAGTTGACATAGGTGAACTCAAGGTTCAAATCCATCTTCCAGATAACATCAAGCGTATTCTCGGCCAATAGCCGATACCTCTCCTCACTCTCCCGCAGCTCCTTCCCTGCCTGCCTGCGCTTTAAGGCTTCCTTTTCTAACTCCTTGACCCTTTGTTCCAATTCTTCATAGGTTGGTTTTTTTGCCATTAGAACATCCTCCGATTGCCCATAAAGAAAGCCCGCACCAGGGCAAAATAATTCATTTTGATGTGGGCTTGGTTCTGGCCTTGATCCATATCCCTTTCCTTAATTGCGAAAACTTGAGATTAGTAAATAATCTTAGACCCCCATTTTTCTAATTGACGATTAAGTTTTACTGGAACCAATGGAATTAGTCAAGATTTCACTCTTTTAGGTAGACATTTTATAATGAGTTCACCTTTTTCAGATTTCTCCAGTTCGATATAATTTTTTTGCCTAAATTTGATGGTTTTGTAAAAAGTCGGATTTGGTGAACCTGCCCGCCGTCTGGCAGGCGGGTCTGTCATTTCGACCCCTTCGCTTCTGTCATTCCGAGCGAAGCGAGGAATCTTAGTATTATGCTCAGGACAGGCTCCGGGAGAAATCTTATATTTTCAGCATGTTACACCGAAAAGATTTCTCGCTTCGCTCGAAATGACAAGGTATGTGGACTTTTTACGAGTTTATCATTTTTCACAGCAAAATAAAGATGGGGCGGCCCTATGGGCAGATTTTGCTATTGCAAAATCTGGGTTTAGGGGTGATCCTCCACTGCCTGAAGGATCACCCTGTCTCACTGCTCGTTCACGTAATGGCCACTATGCCTTCCACAAACCGTGCAGGTTACAATACTCACGGGCAGTAACCTGTAGTGCATCTATATCAAAAGTGGCTTCTGGTGTATCTCCTGGCTTCAGGAACTGACGATAGACCTTTCCATCTGAAATAATCTCGATCCATTCGATATAGTGTTTCTCTTCCATTGGGTGTGCAACGCTCCCCACCTTCACCTTGACGCCGCCTGTGGTTTTCTCCACCACGGGCACATGCTTCTCCCTCGCAGCATCCACAGTGTTCTCCTCACAGAGTATCATGGGCTGTCCGCAGCACACAAGCTCTCCAGCCCCTTCGTGGAGGACTTCCACAATGTTACCGCAGACTTCACACTTGTAAATCTGGAGTTTCTCCGTCATGGTTTTTCCCTCCTTTTCGGATTTGTTCTTCCACTTTTAAACGATGTTATGTTCCTTATGTTTATTTAAGACTTCATCTGCCAATCTGTCCAATGCCTTGAAATCCTCTTTTTTTGGAAACCCCTTCACAACAACAGGATCAAGTATTTCTACCTTTAAATTCGGGATCATTCCCGCAATTTGTTCTACCATCTTGCCACCCCAGCCGTAGGAGCCAATGATTGATGCGAATTTCAATTTTGGCCTCAGGGCATTGGCGAGATAAACCGCATAAACAACATTTGGATGCGGACCAACTAAAACTGTGGGTGAGCCGATTACGATTGTAGCGGCATCCACTAAAGCCATCGCCAGTTTTCCAATATCTGTTTTAGACAAATTGAACTGCCTTACCGTTATACCCCTTTCAATCAAAGCCTCCACAAAATAATTAATCATCTTTTTTGTGCTGCCATGCATTGAGATATAGGGTATGACAACTTCGTTCTTTACCTCGTCAGAAACCCACTCCCCGTACGCATTGAGGATAAAATCAGGCTTATTATATGCTGGACCATGGCTCGGCGCTATTGTCTCTATCTCCAGATTTTTTATTTTCTCCAAATTCTTCTTAATAATTGTCCTGAATGGCATCATTATTTCTGCATAGTATCTCTTGGCTGCCTCATAAACTGTCGCCTCGTCGGTCACAAACAGATCGCTGGTGGCCAGATGAGAACCAAGAAAATCACAGGTAAAGAGGACTTTTTCTTCCCTCAAGTATGTGAACATCGTCTCCGGCCAGTGTACCCAGGGTGCGTGAATGAACTCCAGTGTCCTGTCTCCCAATGATATGGTCTCTCCGTCGTCCACTGTTATGAACTTGTCCTCAGGAATTAAAAGTGAATCCATAAGCATGACCTTACATTTTTGTGTGCAAACAGCCCTGGCATTGGGATACATATCGAGTATCTGCGGTAATGATCCGGAATGGTCCTGTTCGGCGTGATTGGCAATGATATAATCTATATCCTCAATCCCAAGTTGGTTGAGATTTCTTATCAGCACATCCGCCATAGTTGGGTCCACCGTATCTATCAGTGCTGTCTTTTCATTGCCTTTCACTAAGTAGGCGTTATAGCTTGTTCCATCGGGGAGCGGGATGAGTTCATCGAATAACCTTCTGTCCCAGTCAACTGCTCCAACCGAGTAGATATTCGGCTTTAATTGTTTTGAGATGCCCATTTCAGACCCCTTTTTTAATAGTAACACCTTTTTCACATATGATTATCAAGAAATCTTTTCAGGTTTCCAGACCTTCCATACCTTCCCTGCCAGATCCGGCCCGGGTTTAAGAGTTTGCTTGCCTGGTTGCCATCCGGATGGCATAACCTCTCCGGTTTCACGAACATGCTGATACGCCTGTATCTGACGTATCAGTTCCGCAACATTCCTGCCAACCGGAGGAGTTAGAACCTCCATGGCCTGGATGATACCGTCAGGATTGATAATGAAACGCCCGCGAATGTTTACTCCTGCATCGTCGTCATAAACTCCGTAGAGTTTTCCTACCTTGCCCCCTGCATCGGAAAGCATGGGATAAGGAACTCCTCCATCAACCATCTTGGATAGCTCTTCTTCCTGCCAGATTTTATGAACAAAGACACTGTCTACGCTCATGGAAAGAACCTCAACATCTAATTTTTTTATCTCAGGATATGTGGCGGCAACTGCCGTCAACTCGGTTGGTCAGACAAAGGTAAAGTCCCCGGGGTAGAAACAGAGTAC
>CBDAFK010000076.1:0-10153 GCA_965195235.1 uncultured Desulfobacterales bacterium
TAAACGGACCTTATGTGCGGCATGTGGGAAAGCACTTGTCAAAGAGAAAAGTTTATCGCGTATCGCATCAATATCAGCGGAAAAAGAAAAATAGATGGCAGAGTCCTTGAGACGCGCCAGATGCTGTTGCAGCAGATAATATCCATTCTCAGGCGTCCACAGGATCGTTTCAAGAAGCGAAAAATCAGGCATTCTTTCAGTGAGTATCTTTGCCTTTGTTTGAGATTCTTCAAATTCAATTGTCTCTGTTGAATCCCAGACAATGCCGCCGCCAACGCCATATTCAGCTTTCCCTTTGATTTTATCGATAAGTACCGTCCGGATGGCAACATTGAACTGCGCTTTGTGATCAGGGCTCATGACCCCGATGCAGCCTGTGTATATTTGACGCGGACCTGTTTCAAGTTCCGCTATGATCTGCATGGTACGGGGTTTCGGAGCTCCTGTGATGGAAGCCGGGGGGAAAAGAGCTGTTAATATCTTGGATAAACCAGCTCTTGTTTCTGCTGTGACCGTTGATGTCATTTGCCACAGGGTTGGATATTTTTCAAGAGCAAACAATTCGTCCACCTGTACGCTCCCGGTATCCGCGATCCGCCCTATATCGTTCCGAACCATATCAACGATCATGATGTTTTCCGCCCTGTTTTTTTCTGAATGATGGAGCCATTGGGCCTGCTTGATGTCGTCGCGCAAAGTCAGTCCCCTCGGGGCAGTTCCCTTCATGGGACGAGAACTCAGCTTATTATCATCAAGATGAAAAAAGAGTTCGGGTGAAGCAGAGCAGATAGACCATTCTTCTGTATTGACGAAGGCTCCATACAGGGCATTTTGTGCATTCACCAATTCAATGAAGTATGCCCACGGATCACCGGTAAAGGGTGATGTCAGGCGATAGGTGAAATTGACCTGATATGTATCCCCTTGTTCAATATTTCTTTTGATTTTAGCGATAGCGTCCTGGTAAGCATCTCGCGTCAACGAAGGAGTCCATGTCAGTGATTGGCCCAGTGATTGATCGGAGCAACATTTTTTCACTGGTGGCAAGCGGAGCTGTTCGGGTTGACTGTAGATTCCGAACCATATAAGGGGAAATGAACCATTCCTGTTTACCACAAGCGCCGGGTCAAAAGCCGGCGCTGCCTCGTAAGCAATGAAGCCTGCCGCATAGAAACCATGCTTGTTAACTGTTTCTTCAATCAGGTTTAAAGCGGGAATGACTTCTTCAATCCTGTGTGCCGAAATAATCTGCCGGGGATTGCGGAAATGCAGCCAACACTGCTTAGCGGCATCGTGAATCACAACGCCATTTATCATATCGTCAATATTTATCATGCGCCTGAGCGAGACCTTTGAAAAACGCCCCCTTTTGCCCAATTGCTGTGTCAGGCTCAAATTTTGGCACGCAGTGAAGCTTTAGCGCTATCCTCGAAATATTCAATATATTCCTCCGGTTAAAATTTTCGCCCTCCTTGCACTTGGACAAAATTGAACATTTTTCAAAGGTCTCCGAGGTTTTTATTGTCGAACCAGGGAAGTTGCTTGCCTCACTTAAAATTTGATGCCAATTTCTGCTGCCGGATATATTCTGCCAAACCTGAAGCACAGTCCTGAATATCGAGAAAGCAGAAACGATAAGCCTCATAATTTAGCCCATAAGGATCCGCAATCCATCGATCTCTGGAACCAAAGCGGGCAAAGCGCCTGATTAAAAAAACTTTGTCTTTAGCTTCTGGAAAGGCATCCAAAAGATCCTTTGCATGGGAATTTTCCATTACCAGTATGAGATCGCTTCCAGTTACAATATCTTCTTTAACAGATTTTGCAATGTGGCCGGACAGATCAACATCATATTCTGCCGCAACTTTCTGTGCAAGGCTGCTGGCACTATTGCCGGGAAGCGCAAGCAGCCCCGCCGAATCAATAACAATATCATCAAGCCCCTTTTTTTGTATAAGCTTTTTTAGTAAACCTTCAGCAAATGGACTCCTGCAGATATTACCTGTACACACGAACAGGATATGTTTTATCCGGCTTGACATTATATCGGCTCCTTTATTTACACATCAGAAAAGTATTCTTATCCCGCGAGTGAACCGTCATGTCCTAACGAATCGTTAACAACGTAATTTATAACAGGCGCCAATGTCAAGTAAGAATGGGGCTTGGCTTATGGCTCGCTTAAAAATGAGAAACGTATAAATCATGGGCATCCCTGTTGTAGATAGATTGCTCTATCAGAAAATAAGGGATATACTATGGCCCCATTAAGCTTTTTGCTTGCCCCAGGTTTATCAAGTATGCTAAAAAGTATTTAAATGGACAAAAGAGGTACTCTATGATTGTAACTGTAACCTTAAATCCAGCTTTTGATCATCTTTTATTTCTTCCCGAGATCTCTTTGGGAAAACTAAATCGAGCCATATCGACCTTGAGAATGCCTGGAGGGAAAGGTATTAATGTTGCCAGCTCTTTGGCCGCCATGGGAGAGGAAGTTGTAGCCACTGGTTTTTTAGGTGGGCAGGGCAGCCGCATGTTCGAGGCAGATTTAAGAAAGATCGGGGTAACCACCAGCTTTACTTACATAGACCAGGAGATTAGAACCGACTTTTATATTATTGAGGAGAAAGAAAACAGACAGTCCCTACTTATAGAAGAAGGAGTCTTTGTAGAGCGACGCTATCTCAATAGCTTCAAAGCAAATTTCGAAAGACTCCTTCCATCCGCGAAACTCGTAGAAATCGGGGGAAGCCTGCCAAAGGGAACTACCCCTGACTTTATTAAGAAACTTATTCATTCCGCTAATAAAAAGAAAGTAAAAGTAGTTCTCAATCTTCGAGAATCGGTTCTCAAAGAATGTCTGAACGGCGCTTCTCTTTTTATTGTTTGTCCGGACTTGAGAGAAACTTGTTGTGTCTTTGGAGAAGATCTGCGTAATTCGGCATCGCGCCCCAAAGCAGCACAAGAGTTGCTTAATAAGGGAGCGGAAATTGTCATATTAAAGTATGGTGATTTAGGTTATTTTGTAGCCAAAAAGGATGAAGCCTGGGAAGGAGAGGTTGAAGTTGGAGGATCTAATGTAATCATGTTAGGAGTTCAAGATGGAATGCTCGCCGGCTTTATTCATAATTACAAGAAGGCAAATGATATTGGAGAAGCCCTCAAATTTGGTCTGGGGGCTGCACTTTCCACATCA
This sequence comes from uncultured Desulfobacterales bacterium, assembly GCA_965195235.1. GTDB lineage: Bacteria > Desulfobacterota > Desulfobacteria > Desulfobacterales > ETH-SRB1 > Desulfaltia. Next base: position 3,197 of record CBDAFK010000076.1, read on the forward strand.
CGGAGCAAGATGAACTACCTGAATTCTAAGAAACAAGCTGAAGAGCTTTGTCTCATGGCAAATGTAAGGAAGATTGCTTAAGATGAAAAAAGTAAAAGACTTTATAACAAGAGACCTGACTTCAGTTACGGAAGATACTCCGCTCAAAGAAGTGGCAGAATTACTTTCTCTCCGCGAGCTTATCGGCATCCCTGTGGTAAATCGAGAAAACGAGGTCACGGGTTGGATCTCAGAAACAGATATTATTGCCTCCATCTTCCCTGAGAAAGTAAAAATCGAAAACCCGGATGTGATTTACTTCATGAACCTCTCCCAAGTCGTTAAGAAGTTAACCCAGGTTGGCCAGGCAATGGTTAGGGATTATATGATCAGGAATGTATATCGCGTCGAGGAAGACACTCCTGCGTCCGACGTGGTCGAGTTAATGCTTCATAAAGACTTCAAACGTGTGCCGGTTGTCAGAAATAAACGCCTGGTAGGCGTGGTCGACCGGTCAAGCTTATCCCGCATATTATTAGAAGAAGGTTCTATTGATTAGCCATGTGGATTAACCAGCTTTTAACATTGTTTAAACAGGATATCTTCCTTTTAGCTTCCGGCCTCCTTATAATAGGGTTTATTTTCGGCCGGTTGCTAAACATGGTCAGACTTCCCAGAGTTACAGGTTATATCATAGCCGGCATCATTTTTGGCCCTTCCCTTTTAAACATATTCAGTGAAAATTGCCTGACTCAATTTGATTTTATCCCTCAGCTTGCCCTGGGGATCATCGCCTTAGTCATTGGAGCCGGATTAAGCTTTGATCTTGTAAAAAGACTCGGTTCTCGTTTTATCCTCATTACGATTTTACAGGCAGTGGGAGCATTCATCCTGGTTTTTCTTTTTCTTGTTCTTTTTAAGATGCCTCCGGGCGCCGCTCTCCCATTGGCTGCTATCGCCACTGCAACCGCGCCTGCGGCTACAGTGGCGATTATACGAGAATACCGTGCTCAGGGACCTTTAACTGAAACAATTCTATCCGTGGTTGCTCTGGACGACGCGCTCGCCATTATGCTCTTCGGCCTGGTTTTGACTATTGACCTTAAGCAGCTATCAACTTTTAGCAAGACTGCTCTTCAATCGTTATCCGCCTCTTTCGTGGAGATTTTGGTAGCGCTGGTCATCGGAGTTATACTGGGTCTGGCAGCCCACTTTCTTATTAAAATCGCCAAAGAAGTTACTGACAATCTTATTATTATTTTGGGGATAGTTTTGTTGGGGATCGGATTAGCCTCTATCTCGCATACTTCGGCTCTTATGACTAATATGTTTTTGGGCTTAACTCTTATCAATGTCTCCTCAAGAAACAGCGATATTGTTGCGAATTTGGAGAGACTGACCCCGCCCATCTATTGCTTTTTCTTTGTGTTGGCCGGTGCAAACTTGAATCTAAAAGTATTTACAACCGTGGGACCGACCATGATTACTTGGGGGATTATTTTTGTATCAGCACGCATTATAGGAAAAATCGTTGGGGCTTATGTGGGAGGGGCGCTTTCCGGCGCATCTGAAACCATCAGGAAATATCTGGGATTGACTTTGATCCCTCAAGCTGGTGTTGCTATTGGTCTAACCCTTTTAATCACCCAGGATTCCAGCTACTTTGAATTCCGGTCAGTCATCTTGAATATCACTTTAATTGCGGTAGCTTTCAATGAGATAGTTGGTCCAGCCTGCACAAGATTTGCTCTCTTTAAGGCAAAAGAAGTTACAGCAGAGGAATAAACTACTTAACCTTTCCCCCTTTGCTTTTCAGGTAGCTATAATAAATAAACCAGAAAAAATATATGTCTGCGATCTCCGCGAGAGACCAAAAAAATGAGAAATGCATAATTTCATGGGCGTTGTCTTCCTTCCCTGAACTTTGAACCTGAGTAGTTACGATTTTTCTTTTACCATATCTGAAGGTTAAGGTGTGAGGTAAAATGAACGAAGCGAATGCTATTTTGCTCCTGTCCTGTCCTGACCGAAAAGGACTTGTAGCGATAATATCGGATTTTATCTTCAAACATAATGGGAATATTGTGCATGCAGATCAGCATACTTCCCAGACAACAAAGACTTTTTTTATGAGAATCGAATGGGAACTGGCAGGATTTACCATTCCCCGTGAAGAAATAGCCTTTACCTTTGTACCTCTTGCCGAAAAATTAGAAATGAAGTGGGATTTACGGTTTTCAGATTATGTACCGAAAATAGCATTATTTGTTTCAAGACATGTTCATTGTTTTCATGATCTGATTTTAAGACACCAGATGGGAGAATTTCAGTCCAAAATATCCGTTGTTATAAGCAATCACCTTGACTTAAAGCCGCTGGCTGAGCAGTTTGGTTTGAACTTCAGGCACTATCCAATCACTTCGCAAAACAAGGCGGAGCAGGAAGAAAAAGAACTTGATGAATTAAAAAACCACAATATTGATCTCGTCGTCCTTGCCAGGTATATGCAGATACTGAGCGGCAAGTTTATCGATCAATACCGGAACAGGATTATCAACATTCATCATTCCTTTTTGCCTGCCTTTGCCGGGGGGAAACCATATCAGCAAGCTTATGACAGGGGTGTTAAGATAATCGGTGCTACCAGCCATTATGTGACCGAGATCCTCGACGACGGGCCGATAATTGCCCAGGATGTTATAAAGATCAGCCACAGGGATTCGATGGATAACATCAAGTTGAAGGGAAAGGATCTGGAGAGGATAGTCCTGGCCAGGGCGATAAGGCTTCACCTGGAAAACAAGATACTGGTCTATGGCTCCAAGACGATCGTTTTTGAATGACAACATCCAAAACCACTCACCGCAAAAAACGCAGGATGCCCATCTCGGGTAGAGATTACAAAACAGTAAAAGAGCTTGAACTTATATTTTGCCGAGCCCTTAAGTTGCCCTTGAAATCAAGATCGCACAAATTTCATCAGCAAAGAATAGTCATGATCGTCGGCTGCTTTTAATGATTCAATATACCGTTTTCTGCTCTCACCTTGCTTTACAAGGCTTGCGCTTCCCCAGGTAAAAGCAGGTTTTTTAAAAATTTTTTCGAGTATCAGATCTGCCATTAGTCTTGCATGTCGCCCATTTCCAGACATTACCAAACATTTTTTTGTGAAGCCGGCATATAAAATCTTCGTTGAAAAAATCTGCCTTTTTAAGGCGCTCTGCCCATAAGTATGCCTGGCTGATATTGTCCTGCTCCCAGCGATCAAGCTCTCCTCGTGCTGTAATATGGGTGAGCAGAAGTCCTTCTATTTCATCAGGTTCTAAAGGCGTGGCGCCTTCCGGATAATCAATAGTCATTTAACATCCCACAATGACTTTGGCATTGTCTGAATCAGTTCTTCTACAGTATTATCAAAAGCCTTCTTTTTTTCTTTTTCAGACAACCCCTGATCTTCAAGTAACATAGTATGAGAAACCCGTATCATTCGTTTCTTTGCAACGAGGTTTGCCTGTTTTTTTATTGTATCCTGCAGACTGGTTTTCGGAACAAGTCCATAAACAAATACGCAGTCCAAAGCCTCGGCTGCACGATGCATGGTTCTTAAGGTCACGCTTCCAGTGAGCTCATCATGCTCGATGCGTGTGATACGCGACTTGTTAACTTCGAGCCGTTGTGCAAACTGCCTCCCGTTTATCCCCAATGCGTCACGAATGGCACGTATCCAGCCTTTTTGTGGCGGAATAATCGTTTTCAAAATTTTGAAACGGTTTAGCGTAGAGCTTAACTGCTCAATAATCAGTTTTTTTTGAAAAGCCTTCATAGTAATAAACACATTATAGGTATAAAACAGTTTATAAATATATGAACATCAAATAGCTTGTTGTCTATACATATATGTCCAAAACATAATATGTTGTCTATATATTTATAAATATTATTTGTCAACTTATTTATGCCGATGATTGAAACTCCAGAAAAAAATTTAATAAACCAGACAAAATATATGTCTGCGATCTCCGTAAAAGACCAAAAATAAAACGAGAAACGCATAAAATCATGGGCGCTGTATGGGCCTGATTAGGGCTCCTACATATCCATTTCTGATTTTTCTCTTGACTAATGGCAATCAATCATCTACATTTTTGTAGAAATATGGAGGTATTTTATGGCTCAGGCTCACACACAAATATCAGCTTATATTTCGGTAGAGAGTAAAGATCTCGTGGAACGGTATGTTCGGGCACGCGGTGTCAAGAAAGGTTTTCTGGTCGAATCCGCATTACTGCATCATCTTCAGGCTCTTGAAGAATTACCTGCTGATGTAATTATCCCGCCACGCCTTGTTGTCAGCCGGAAATCAGGGGAAGCAATTCTGGAACAGCTTGAAAAGCCGGCTGAACCTACCGATGCCATGAAAGCGCTGTTTGAGGATGATTGAGATTCGGATCCTCAAACCATCGGATGATCGAACCCGTTTCCGGTCAGGTAATGCCGACCTTGATCGTTTTTTTGCCAGGTATGCAGGCCAAAATCAGTTCCGGCATCATATCGGAACAACTTATGTCGCCGTTGAAGATGATCTAATCAAAGGATTCGTAACAGTTTCTGCTTCCCGCATCGAAATAGATCAATTTCCTGATTACCGGAAAAAGCGGTTACCAGGATATCCATTGCCTGTTTTACGTTTAGCACGTCTGGCAGTTGATGAGTCCGCCCGTGGGCACGGAATAGGATCATTGCTGTTAAGGGCTGTATTTAATATAGCCTGCGATATGGGCAAGAAAGTAGGGTGCGCAGGAGTAGTCGTGGACGCCAAACCTCATGCTATCAGCTTCTATGAGCGATATGGCTTTATCAGACTTGAGACACTGGAAGGTAATCTCGGTGACCGCCCTGAACCGATTCCAATGTTTCTTTCTCTCAAACAAACTGCCGGTTACTCCAATTAGTAAACCAGAGAAAATATATGTCTGCGATCTCCGCAAAAGACCAAAAATAAAATGAGAAACGCATAAAATCATGGGCGTCCCGCTGTACTTTTCCTGGCTCCAGCCGGAAACAAAGCCTCCTTTCTGGCTGCCCTGGCAGCAGGCGCTGATGGTGAGAGACACATGATTCGGTTTGGAAAGCAGGTATTATATTTGATTCTTTCTTTGAATGTCTTGTGTATCGGCTCTAATGTAATTGCCCATCCGCATATATTTATTGTCCAGCGATTGAACATCGTGTTTGACGATAAAGGCCTGGCAGGATTTTGGGTCGAGTGGAATTTCGATGAGATGTTCAGCAGTATGATTGCTACGGATTACGATCAAAACCAAAACAGCACACTGGAACCTGCCGAAGTTGCCGTGGTGAAAGAAAAAGCGTTCTCACATATCGCTGAATACGATTATTTTATCTTTGTTAAAATCGATGGTCAGTCATTCAAAGTTAAGTGGATCAAGGATTTTAATGCAGTTTTAAAAAACGGCAGGCTTTCCTATCGCTTTTTTGTGCCTTGCCATGTGAAAGCCAACGAATTGTTTAAACAAATCATCATCGCCGCGTATGATCCCTCCTATTATACCGCCATTTTCTTTGCCCAAAACCGGCCCGCACTTGTTGAGAATGGAGATCGATTTGTGATTGAAAGCTCCATCAAAGAAGACAAATCCACCTCGATTTATTTTGGTATGCTCAATCCCTGGGCGCTATTTCTGGAATTCAGGTTAAAGTCATGAGAATCACATTTTTATTAGTTTGCCTTTTGACTGTTTACATAGCAGTTATGCTGCAGCCGGTTTTTGCGCAGAACCCCTTTACCGCCAAGCCTAAATCAAAAGCCCATCATATGACGACGTATCCTGCTCCCAAGAATCCGTTTCTGTCCATGATCGCTTTGTGGCAGCACCGGCTCAACCAGAAAATGGCGGATCTGATGCGCGAGGCCAAAGCGACCAACAGCCTGAAACCTTTAGCCTTTCTATTGGTAATTGCCTTTGCCTATGGGGCGATCCATGCAGCCGGTCCAGGGCATGGCAAACTATTTGCCATATCGTACATTTTAGCTCAACGTCCAAGATTATTGCGGGGGATACTTTTTGGCAATTTTATTGCCTTGTTTCATGGCTTATCGGGAATCCTGTTTGTGCTGATTATCCGCATTATTTTGGAGAAGAGTATCACAGGAACATTGGAAGATGTGACCCGCATCACCCAAATCATCAGCTTCAGCCTGATTGCCTGCCTGGGTTTGGGTATTCTGATCAAAAGCATTTACAAATGGATAAAAAGTGCAAAAAACAGCCGCTCATCTTTCGATAAGAGCAATAAAGGGTATCTCAATAGTCCTTTGTTATCGGCATTGGTGGTCGGTATGATCCCATGCCCTGGGGTAGTAATGGTTATGCTGTTTGCTCTATCTATGAATCTGGTCGGATTGGGCATCATGCTTGGGGTTACCCTTTCCCTTGGCATGGCCTTTACCATCACATGCGTAGTGGTAATGGGCATATTAGGCAAAACTGCCTTGCTTGGAATGGTTGCAGGAAATGGCGGCCTGGTGATTACACTTGAGTATTTGATTGAAACAATCGCCGGCCTGATGATCACATGCCTGGGATTGTTATTTTTGACAGTCATTATTTGATTGAACACGTAAACCCCTCAAAAAAAGTGGCGAGGGGGACGTCCTTAAATACTCAAATAACTCAATCATCCAGATGATAACTTGCTTCTTTTGCTATCTTCTCTCCTCTTTTTACTGCGTAGCTCACCGCAGCAAGAGTGGCGAGGGGGACGTCCTTAAATACTCAAATAACTCAATCATCCAGATGATAACTTGCTTCTTTTGCTATCTTCTCTCCTCTTTTTACTGCGTAGCTCACCGCAGCAAGTGTCATGTCAAGTCTTTTTGACAAATCAGCCATTGGAATCCTAAGCTCAATCGCACACCAATAACAAAGTAAATCCCTGGCCCGGACTCTGTTCCTT
>CBDAFK010000077.1:0-5447 GCA_965195235.1 uncultured Desulfobacterales bacterium
GGGGCTGACTTCGCGTGATTATCCATCTCCTCTGCGCCTTTTAAAAACCTTTCAAACCTGTCATATCCCAAAAGCAGACTCAGCGGAACCCCTCCGACTGCAGAAGTAACGCTGTATCTTCCTCCTATGAAATCGAACATGTGAAAAGAGCATAAAATCGAATTGCTGCTCTTATCTCTGGGACTACCCTTGCTTGTTACTGTTACAAAATGTTTTGCAGGGTCAAGGCCTTTGTCCTTCATGAAGCTTATTGCAAGATTAGCATTTGCCATAGTTTCGGCGGTTGTATAGCTTTTTGAAATAACAACCCATATTGTGGTTTCAGGATCAATGCATGAGGCCACCCTTCCGAAATTGTGGATATCAACATTTGAAAGATAATGAATCTTAATTCCTTTATCCGCATAAGCATACAATGCATTTGAAACAAATTCACTGCCAAGGTACGACCCGCCGATTCCAATGACAACTACATGTTTAAAAGGCTTGCCTGTTGACCCTGTTATTTTTTTTTCATGCACCTTTGAGACAAATTCTTTTATATTATCTCTGACCTTTCTTATTTCAGGCATTACATCTATATTATCCACAAAAATTGAATCACCTGAAAAGCTTCTTGATGCTGTATGAAGGGCTGCCCTGTTTTCTGTAATATTTACCTTTTCTCCGCTTGTCATACAGTTAAAGCGATACGTTAACTTTCTTGTCTCAGCAAGCTCAAATAAAAGGTCCATACACTTCTCATCAACTCTCTGGCGTGAAAAATCATAAAAGATGTCTGCGCCATGCAAAGAAAAATTTTCAAGTCTGTTTTTATCTTTTACAAGATTTTTCAAATGCTTTTCAGGGCTATCCATTATTTTTGCATGACGCAAAAGTTTTTGCCATACTGGAATATCATGAAGCTTCTGAAAGCCCATCAATCCTCCTTATTAAAAACGAACCGTTCAAGGTTCAAGGTTCAAGGTTCAAGGTTCGGGATAAAGCTGTTAGCTGTTAGCTGTTAGCTGTTAGTTGAATATATTAACTGTTTAATTTTTTAAGCTAAAGGATAATTTAAAGGCTAATTGCTGACAATCTTCGATTTAAAAATATTGGTGCATAACAATTAACCCGGCGCTCCAAGAAAAATAACCCTGAACCTCTGAACCGTGAACCTCTGAACAGTTACAACTTATTAAACTCTTCTCGAGCATGATACTGCTTTAGATAAAATCTCGTGGATTTTATCTAACTTTTCACAACTCTCCATACACTCAGGAAAATTATCCCTTTTGTCGCACTCCTTGCACGGACTCTTTGTAAGATAACCGATCTCAAAATCGAACCTGTAATTAAACATATTTTTTTTGGCTAAATATTTCATAGTTTTGAGTTTTTAATTTTTAATTTTTAATGCCCGTCGTGCTCGCGCCCGTTGCGGCAGGCAGGAAAAACCGCTTTTAGTTTAACATTTTTCTCGTTCCCATGCTCCAGCGTGGGAATGCATACCATATCGGTTCCCACGCTGGAGCATGGGAACCAGGCAATCCCTCAATCCCTCAATTCTTATATTATTACCATAATAATTTTAACTCGATGTTTCAAGTAAAATAGGGAACTTCAATAAATACATAAGTAACATTTTTGATGAACTCGTAAAAAGGCGTAGGTTGGGTTGAGCGAAGCGAAACCCAACAAATTTAGGCCAATTCCATACATAATCGTTGGGTTTCGTACCTCAACCCAACCTACAAAATGGCATAATTAGAATTGCTGCAGAATCAGGTTCAAATGAAAAATTTTTTCCCAGAGTTTTACAAAAGACTTCTTTGACAGGATTAACACGATATTCAGGATTAAAACATTAAAACTCATCCTGTAAATCCTCATCAAAATCCTTTACTTTGCGTTCACGCGGCGCACCTGCTGCGACGTGTCGCTATCACGGCGAGAGCGCCTGCGCTGCACGTGATTTCAACCCGCTCGCCATTGTGAGCTCAGGCGAGGTGGGCGGGCTTTCTATATGCACAGCCAATAATTTTCTCAGTCAATTCTCTGTATTTCATTTCTCAGGATATGATTTTTTATGATTTACTGGATAGCTGAAGTGAGATTTAACCTTATTTGTTTACTTGAAACAAAATCTTGTTTATCCTGTTATCCTGTCTGGTTTTTTTCAAATGGCTAAAGAGACGTGATTAATTTACTCCGTGGTAAAAAGGAAATACTCTGATTCATGAAACCTGCAAATGACCTTCCAGAATCGCTGGAAAACGATTTTAATATTAAATGGAACTCGCTGTGCATTTCAGCCCAGTGGGCAAAAAATGTTCCGCATGATAATCCTGAAATTTTTGCCGCCCTTAAACGGGTCTTTGCCTTTAGCGATTTTGTTGCAAGAAGCTGCATCCATCATCCTGGGATGTTCGCCAATCTTATTGAAAACAACGATCTTCAAAAAGGTTATAAAGCAAACGAATACAACGATAAGCTTAAAACCGCTCTTTTATCATTGGAGGGAGACACACAATCAGGCATCCAATCCCCTGTACTTAGCCTCCAGCATATCCTTAGACAATTCAGGCTTTATGAAATGGTACGCATTGCCTGGCGCGACCTTGCCGAATGGGCAGATCTTGAAGAAACAATGGCGGATCTTTCAGCCCTCGCCGATGCCTGCATAAACCATGCGCTTTCACATCTGTACAAATGGCAATGTTTGAAATACGGCATCCCAACCGGCCATGACGGCTCCGAGCAACACCTTGTGGTTATAGGGATGGGCAAGCTTGGAGCCTGTGAACTCAACTTTTCCTCAGACATTGATCTAATCTTTGCCTATCCCGAGCCCGGAAAAACAAAAGGCAAAACAACATCAATAAGCAATGAGGAGTTTTTTGTGCGCTTGTGCAGACATTTTTTTAAAGTTATCGGCTCAAGTACATCAGAAGGCTTTGTTTTCCGGGTAGATACACGCCTTAGACCTTATGGAGAAAGCGGCCCTCTAATTATGAGTTTCGATAACATGGAGGCTTATTATCAGAGACAGGGAAGGGAATGGGAACGTTACGCATGGATCAAGGCAAGAGTTGTGGCTGATGAAAAAAGAGCAGGCAACAATCTTCTTGAAAGGCTTCAGCCCTTTATCTACCGCAGATACCTGGATTTTGGAGTCTTTGAATCTTTAAGGGAAATGAAAAATAAAATTTCACTTGAAGTTAAGAATAAAGGGATGAAAAACAATATTAAGCTTGGAGCCGGAGGAATACGAGAGATAGAATTCTTCGGCCAGATATTTCAGCTTATACGCGGCGGCGTGACACCTGTTCTTCGGGAACGCAGCATTCATAAAGTATTAACTGCCTTATCCCAAAATAATTACATAGAGCAGGATACCTGCAATGAACTTGTAAAAGCTTATGAATTTTTACGCAAAACCGAACACCGTCTCCAGGAATTTTCAGACCAGCAAACCCACCAGCTTCCGCGTGATCATGCCGGGAGGCAGCGACTTGCCGTATCAATGGGTTTTGTTGACTGGGAATCTTTTGCTCTGCATCTTAGCAGACACATGGAAAGGGTTCATTATCATTTTAATGCATTGTTAGCTGAAAAAGAGCCGGATGGCCGGATAAAGCGTGATAAACAAAATACAAAAATCGAAATCGGATTAAAGGGTATATGGCAAAATCTGATAGATAATCAAAAAAGCATAAATTTGCTTTCTGATGCCGGGCTTGACAAGCCTGAGGAAGTATTGCGACTGCTGGATCATCTTCGCAGCGATTTGCATACTCGCGCGCTCAGCATGCAAGGCCGGAAACGACTTGACAGGCTGATTCCCCTTGTTCTGCGAGAAATCGGCAAATCCGGACTATCTTATTCTGTCTTAAATCGAATAATCGATTTGATTAAAACCATTGAAAGGCGAACCTGCTACATTGCTCTTCTACTGGAAAATCCAACAGCGCTTACCCATCTGATCAAACTTGCGAATGCCAGTCCATTGGTTATTTCATTTCTATCCCGCCATCCCGTGCTTCTTGATGAACTGCTTGACCCGCGTACCCTGTATGTCCCGCCTGAAAGGGATGAACTTGAAAAGGAGGTGCAAAAAAAGCTTGAGTCGATTCCCCATGATGATCTTGAAAACCAGATACAGGAATTATGCATATTCAAACAGGTTAGCTTATTGCGAGTGGCTGCGGCAGATGTTACCGGCGCGCTGAAGCTGATGAGAACCAGCGATCATCTTACCGAAATCGCCGAAACAATCGTAAATAAAGTTATTGAATTAGCGTGGAATCATTTAATTGAAAAACATGGCAAACCGACCTGCGTTATAGGTGGACATGCAATTGACAAGGGGTTTACCGTAATCGCCTATGGAAAACTTGGAGGAATTGAGCTTGGGTATGGCGCTGATCTTGACCTGGTTTTTCTTCATGCAGGCGCAAAAGGACAAACAAAAGGTGGCATTCACCCTATTGACAATTCACAATTTTTTGCACGCCTTGGACAGAGAATAGTCCATATCTTAACAACACATACAACCGCCGGCATGCTTTATAAAACCGATATGAGACTGCGTCCCAGCGGAAACGCCGGTCTTCTGGTCAGCCACATTGAATCGTTCGGCAATTACCAGATAAAAAAGGCCTGGACATGGGAACACCAGGCGCTTGTCAGGGCAAGGCCGATAAGCGGCAATATTAAGTTGAGAAAATACTTTGAGCAAATAAGGAAAGAGGCCCTTGCGCGTCCCAGGATTAAATCCCTGCTTCAGGAAGAGGTACGCGCCATGCGCGAACGTATGCGCAAAGAACTCTTAAGCCCTGAACCCGGAATGTTTGATTTAATACAGGATAAAGGTGGAATTATTGACATTGAATTCCTGGTTCAATATCTCGTGCTTTTAAAATCTTACGAACATGCCGAACTTTTAAAATGGACTGACAATGTACGTATTCTTGAAACCCTGACACAAACACGCGTGATAGATAAAGATATTGCAATTTTTCTCAAGGAGGCTTTTCTCACCTATAGATCCGCACTGCACAGGCTCAGGCTCCAGGAAAAATCTGCCAGGGTACCTGAAAAGGAATTTTATGGTTTGCGGAAAAAGGTAAAAGAAATCTGGAGACTTTTTCTTGAAGAGTAAAAACTGATTAATTCGTAAAAAGTCGAATTCATCAGGGTTCAGGGTTCAACGGTTCACAGTTCACGGTTAGAAAACAATGAAAATTCTCTCGTTCCCATGCTCCAGCGTGGGAATGCATACCATATGGGTTCCCACGCTGGAGCATGGGAACCAGGCAAAATCGACTTTTTTGCGAAGTCGTCAAGTTTTAATATCTCGAATCAGCATATTCCACCCATCCGCCTGCGTCCACAAGCGCTCGCTGGAAATCGGAAATTTTAAAAGATATTTCTTCTGTTAGTCCATCGGCTTTAATAATAAATAT
>CBDAFK010000078.1:0-12252 GCA_965195235.1 uncultured Desulfobacterales bacterium
GCTAACCGCTAAAGGCTAATCGCTCAATTTAGGTTGTAATATAATTCTTAATGTTCTGTGATTTCTTTGTATTTAAACCTATCTGCGTTCATCTGTGTAAATCTGTGGCTGAATAGTTACAACCTTACTTAGGTTAAAAAGAAAATGGCAACAGTTTCTTCTTCAGAAGAACTGCCGGTTTTTCCTTATCGCCTGGCGCTGCTGGCGTGGGTCTGTATCGGAATGAATTACCCTGATAAGTTTGATTATGTATCTAATCATCGCTTGTCTCCTTATCTATTTTCCTCAACCAGCGCCTTTGCCACCTGGATATCGTAAGCCTGGTCAGGATCAAAACCACCACGCTTGAACATGCCGGCAGCCCGCTTAATGGCCTCGTACGGCACCCAGCCGTGTTCTTCCCATAGAGCCGGATCATCCGCACTCCACAGCCTGAACAAAATGTCCCCTCCGGATTCACGCACATAGGTTCTTGTCTGCCTGTTCTGGGGACAAGGATAAAAATACAATCCTCTTTTGACTTTCATACGTTCTTCTCCTCTTACATCCTTACATGTTCAAGAATAACATCTCTTTTAAGTGTAGCCCCTGCTATCTTTTCAAACTGCTCTGTTACATCAGACACAAAAAACCTGCATTCCCCTCTTTTGCTCAGGAGACTGTCAATCTCTTTATGTCTTTCCAGAAAACCCTTTACCTTCTCCGCAACAGTTACAGAAGAATCTATTATATTAACCCTTTTACCAATTTTATTCTGTATGATGTTTTTCAAGATGGGATAATGGGTGCAACCAAGAATGAGCGTGTCTATCTGCCTGACTTTCAGGGGATGCAGATATTTTTTTACTATCATTGTTGTTTCCGGTTTTTTAAGCCACCCTTCCTCCACCAATGGAACGAGAAGAGGACAAGCATAGGAATAAACCTTTGTTTCAGGCTTCAGCTCCCTGATCTTTTTTGAATAAATACCGCTTTTAATTGTAGCGCGCGTTCCGATAACACCTACTTTCAACTTTTTTGAGGTTTTAACAGAAAGCTCAACCGCTGGGGTTATTACCTCGAATATGGGAACATCAAATTTTTTTATCACATCATCGGTTGCAACACTTGAAGCCGTATTGCATGCCATGACAATTATCTTTGCGCCTTTGCTTAAAAGAAATTCCGTATTTTCAAGGGCATACTTGATAACCGTATCGGGGCTTTTGTTCCCATAAGGGGTGCGGGCTGTATCGCCAAAATAGACGATATCATAACCTGAAAGCTCTTCCATAAGCGCCCGAACAACTGTCAGACCCCCAATCCCCGAATCAAATATTCCAATCATAATAAATAAAAGATGGAGCGTGTTAGGTGTTAGGTGTCAGGTGTTAGGTGTTAAGAGACCTTTTGCATAACACCTAACACCTTATGAATTCGACTTTTTGCGAGTTCATAATTATTGATGGCATCGTAAAAAGTCCATTATATTTCTTAACCGTCATTCCGGCGAAAGCCGGAATCCAGTCTTTTCAAGTAGTTGCAGGTCATCTGGACTCCGGTTTTCACCGGAGTGACGACTTTTTACGAGTTGATCATCATTATTGATTCTTTAGAGGTTCTTTTCTTACGCATTCCTTAATTACCTCGTCAGACGCATCTATGCGTATGCCCGGACAAAAACCACCCATAATCTGCCAGTTATTTACATCTATTAATACACCTTCGATAAAAGGCCACTGTCTGCACATTTTAGGCTTTACCGGATGGATCGTGCACAGGCCGTCCCAAAAAATGCAGTAACCGTTCTCGCCCTGGGCAAGAACAAGCCTGCTGCCCGACTTATTGCAATAATTGTCAACAAAGCTTTCCGGATCCGTTTTAATATAAGCGGCTATGGCTTTAATATCTTTCGCGGTAACATAAGTCCCCCCGTATCCCTTGCAGCAGTCACCGCATTTAGTGCATTTGAATATGTCTGATGGTTTCATATAATTTTCAAAGGTCTCATGCTTATCAAGATATTATTAATTAGCCGCACGGATAAACACAAACTTTTATTATCTTTTCTGCGTCTGTCTGTGTGGGTCTGTGGCTATTCTAAACATCATGCCTTGTCTCCATAGCCTTCCTCAAAGTAACCTGATCCACATATTTCAGATCACCACCAACCGGTACGCCGGATGCTATTCGCGTAACTTTCACCGGATAATCTTTAAGGCGCTGCGCAATATATGATGCGGTTGCCTCACCCTCAACATTTGTGCCTGTTGCAATAACAACCTCTTTGACCTTGTTATCTTTTAGCCTTGATATAAGCTCCCTGATCCTGATCTTATCGGGCCCGATACCATCCATGGGAGACAATACCCCCTGAAGAATATGATACAATCCTTTATAAGATCCTGATTTTTCAATAGCCACCATATCCGCAGGCTGTTCCACCACACATAACAGTGTTGAAACACGTGTGCGGTCACGACAGATATCACAAATTTCCCCATCGCTAAAAGCAGAGCAGATGGAGCACAATTTTATCCTGTCTTTAACTTTCAGTATATTACGGGAAAGCTGTTCAGCTTCGCCGCGTGGAGCATTGAGTATATGCATTGCAAGACGCTCGGCTGTTTTTTCTCCTATCCCCGGCAACCTGCAAATATTTCTAATCAAATCCATGAGCAATGATGGATAGTAACTCATATTACATCAGCCCCGGAATATTCATTCCGCCTGTAAGTTTGCCCATTTCTCCAGAAACCATTTCCTGTGCTTTTGCCAAAGCATCATTAACCGCTGCTAATATCAAATCCTGCAACATTTCCACATCCTCAGGATCGACAACCTCCTTTTCTATCTGAATCGACAAGATCTGCTGTTTGCCGGTTGCTACTACCTTAATCATACCTCCGCCTGCAGTTGCCTCAACGGTCTTTTCAGCCAGCTCTTCCTGTAATTTCAGCATCTTGGATTGAAGCTTCTGGGCCTGCTTCATCATGTTTCCCATACCTTTCATAAAAAAAATACCTCCTATAATATTTTTACATCCACGACATTACCATTGAAAATTTCAACCGCGTCGGCGACCAGACGGTGGCTTAAAGCTTCTTTTTTTAAACCCTCTTCCCCGGTCTTTTTAGATTTGCTTTCAGCCCGTTGTTTCTTTTTTTCCGTTATAGCAAAATCCATCTTTTTCCCAAAAAAGTCTTCGCACACTTTTTTTATGATGGTCATGTTTTTGCTGCGCCTGAGCATCTTTAAGTTAAAACCATTGCCGTTTACCTCTATCTCCAGCCCCTGGTCTGTCATCTTTTTAAGAGTGCATCTCGTCAGATTGGCGGCCAGAGAAGGATAGTTTTTCAGAAAAACATCAAGTAGTTTTTTCCATGTCCCTTCATGATCTCTGGCATCGTCCAGACAAGCTGCGGCAACAGGTTCATTTGAGCCTTCAGTTTCTTTTGACATGCCGGACGAGGCCCGCAAATCTTTTCCGTCATCTTGAACAGCAGCTCTTTTGTTATAATCGCCATAAGGAAGCTGATGTTCAAAAATTTCATTTCCCTGTTTTTCATAAACCTCGTTTTTCATGCTGTCAAGTTTCTCTATCAGCAAATCTATAGGCATTGCAGGTTTAATCTGAAACATTTTGATAAAAATCATTTCAAGTGCCAGCTTTGGCTGGGCTGAAAACCTTATCGCAGGCTCCTCCTTGAAAAGAAGATTTAAAATCTGATTCAAATAAACAGCACTTACATCCTTTACCTGTTCCTGCGCCAGATCAATTTCATGCGCTGGAAGATCAACCAGTTTTTTTACATCTTTCCCCATCTTTACAATAATAAGATTCCTGAAGTGTTCCACAAGATCTGAATAAAGCCTCTTCATTTCATAGCCGCGATTATAAATCTCATCCAGAATACAAAGAATCCCTGCAACATCTCCGTTTAAAATCGCCTCTGAAATATCATAGATTTTTTTTCTATCAATAACGCTTAATATATCTAACACCTGTTCATGTGTAACAGGCCCCTGGGCACAGGAAATTACCTGGTCAAGGAGACTTAAGGCATCTCTCATGCTGCCGCCTGCCACCCGCGCAATGATCGACAGGCTTTCAATGGAAATATCGACCCCCTCTTTCGTGCAGATCATCTCCATATGTTTTGAAAGAGATTCAACATCTATACGCCGGAAATCGTATCGCTGACATCGGGAAAGAATGGTAATCGGAATCTTGTGAGGTTCAGTGGTGGCAAAAATGAACATGATGTGCTCCGGCGGCTCTTCAAGAGTCTTTAAAAGAGCGTTAAAAGCCGCAACGCTGAGCATATGGACTTCATCAATAATATATATTTTGTAAAGACTGTATGCCGGCATGTACTTGACATTTTCGCGCAGGGTTCTGATCTGCTCTACACCATTATTTGATGCGCCGTCGATTTCAAGCACATCCGCGGAACTGCCGGAAGTAATCTCAGTGCAGGATCTGCATGAATTGCATGGAACAGGAGCCGGCCCTTTTTTACAATTCATTGCCTTTGCCAGTATTCGCGCAACGGTTGTCTTGCCCGTCCCTCTTGGCCCTGAAAGCAGGATCGCATGGGAAACACGATTCGATGAAATGGCATTGGCCAAGGTTTTGGAAACATGTTCCTGTTTTATAACCTCATCAAACGTCTGGGGCCGATATTTACGAGCAAAAACAATATAAGACATATAGAAAGTTTCCTATGCGGTATTTAGTTGAGAAAGCTTCGAAAAAACTCTTTCGTGTTAATATTTTCTGTAATTCTCAGGCACATCCGCAACGCCTTGTCGAAAATTTTGCCACTTTGGAGGCAAGCTATCAAGAAAAATGTCATCAATTATTGACTGCAAATAAAGTTTCATTTTTTATTGCTTAACGATTTTTTACCTGCCTGACGGCGAGGCAGTTCTTGAGGATTTTTTAGATAATTTTCTTTGGAAACAATTGATTTACCCAGCCGTTTTTCTAATTTTTTTCTTGCCCCACCGGCAATAGCTCCGCCGGCTTTTGAGTCTGATTTCAATTTCGGCACGCCCTTGGAATTTTCAGTACGGTGAATTTCCGTGGTGGCGCGCTCACCCAGCATATTGAAAATTAATTCCAAATCGTCCATATGATCCCGTAAATTTTCCCGATCCAAACTTTTAATCTTTTTATACCGGCCTGGCGTTACGCCAAAAGTCGCTTTGGAAATTTCCGCGGTTAAGATTTCATAGTCTTTTTGTTCCTGCGCGCCTCGTTTTTTCCATTCATCGGTCAATTCCTCGCGGATGGCAATGCCCCGCATTCGCTTTTCTATCCAATCGTCACTATAACCCTTAAGTTTATAAAGCATTCTTGTCCGTTTTGTCGCCAGTTCAGGATTTTCTATTTCCTGTACTCGTTCATAACCGACTTTTGCCAGCCAGCGCTTAAATGGTTCGACTTTAGGAGAAGGAATAGTTTGAATAATGCGAAAAATTGTCTCTGTATTAGCACAATCAGTTAAATATCTTTTACCGTCATTGGCTAATAATTTCAGTTGTCCGATATTTTCGGACAACTCATCATACCCCTCGTTTATTAGTTTCTTTTTTAGGTCATTCCAATATTTTCTTGGTCTTTCGGTGCCTGTTAACACCTCAATAATATCAATAACAGAAAACCACCACTCGTTATTATGTAAAGTTTTCCGGATTTTCTTGCCTTTAAACAAAGCGATTTTTGTAGTTTCCATATTATTCCCACCAAATTAAAGGCTTAATGAGTTTATAGTCTAAATCTTTTGTATTTATTTTTGTCCCATCTGCAAATTCCACTTCATCTTTTCTAATAGCTTTTATCCACTTTCCGGTAAAATTTGACAAGGTTTCGGCAATATCAATATCGGGGTAAAGTTTTGTTAAATCTACATTTACTTTATTATTTTTATAACCGATCTCTAAAGCTTTCAGCATTTTTTCGTCTTTCATAAACACATAATCCTGATATGCTTTATCGCTGATTTTATTAAACAAATCCCCGTCAGCGTATTTGCAGTTCGCCAGCGCTTCTTCGTATTGCTCAAGCTCGTAGTATTTGAAAAAACCGCCGCCTTTCCATTTAACTTCTTTTGAGATTCCGCAGGGTTCATTATTTCCTTTCGCAGCTACTATTTCTTTGATCCTATGCAGTACAGTATGGTAAAAGCAATTTCCCATTTCTATTCCAATCCACTTTAAGCCTAACTTATGTGCAGTAGCGACTGTGGTCCCAGATCCCAAAAAGAAATCAAGTATTAATCCTTTCTTTTCAATATTGGAAAGCTCTATCACTTTTTTAACAAAAGCTTATGGTTTTTTACCACTTCCAAAATATTTCGGACCTTCATAACCTGTTCTATTAAATTCATCTACCATATCAAAAAAGTTTGGGTATGGTACTTCTTTAATATCCTCTCTGTTGATTGGAATTCCTTGAAAATAATCTCCATTTTTTCTTTTAGATGTATTCTCCGGAATAAAAAAGTATCTATACGGAAATTGATCTATTCCCATATCATATACTTTAAAAAGATGTCCTCTATATTTCTCAAAGTTTGGTTCTAATAAATATATCCTGAAGCGCTTTGAAAAATTTTTGTTCTTTAGTCATATATAAGTCCTGAATTTTATTATTTAATCTATTTGTATTTTACTAAATGTTGTTTGAAATAAAAAACTAATTTGAAGGGAAAAATAGCTGACGAGCCCTCGCAGATGGCAAGCCATGTTCTAAATGGCGGAGAGAGAGGGATTCGAACCCTCGGTGCCGCTTTTGGCAGCACACACGATTTCCAGTCGTGCTCCTTCAGCCAGCTCGGACATCTCTCCTAAGAATAACTATGTAAAGTAACAATTTAGGTCATTAAAAGAAACATTTTTGACGGGATTAACCGGATAAACAAGATTTTGTTTCCGGTTAACAAACAAGGAATTTTATGTTTTAATCCGGAATATCCTGTTAATCCTGTCAGATTTTTTTCAAATGGCTAAAAAATCCTCAATGGCGGAGAGGGTGGGATTCGAACCCACGATCCCGTTATTCACAGGATACCGCTTTTCGAGAGCGGGGCCTTCAGCCGCTCGGCCACCTCTCCGGCAACAACTAATTTAAACCTGGGTTGAGCGGTTCAACGTTCACGGTTCCCGGTTGAAGAGCCCTAACTCACTATTAACAAAAGGATAACACAGCAATAAAGAAAGTTCACCGTTCAAAGTTCATAGGTTCAAAGGTTGTCAACCCTGAACCCTGAACCGTGAACCCTGAACCCTTGTAAAGTAGGCTATAACCTTTGAACCTTGAACCCTGAACCTGGAACCGATTACTTTAGTTTAAATATATTTTTTTGCTGTTTGATGTCAATAAACTTTATATGATCATAAAGCCACTCCCACGAAACCCGGCTGATCTTACCTACTCGACTACTCCTCCCATCATTTTTTTCACTTCATCTGTATAGGAACCATCTTTACAATAGATGGTAAGGGGTGGGCCGATCTTTGCGCCAGGGCGTCCGCCTTTAACACCCTCCAGCAGAATCAGTTTTGCTTCTGTGTCTCTTTTTGAATTGATCATACGGAAAAATTTCGGTTCAATACCGGCGGAACGCATCTGCGAAATTATATCAACAAGACGTTCGGCAGGGTAAATCATAACAAACCTTCCTGAAGTTCGTAACATGCGACGGGCTGTTTCAATAACATCATTCAGCTTAACCTTAATTTCGTGCCTTGCAACAGCCCGTTGCTCATCCGGGTTCATCCTGCCTGACCTTGCCTTCCTGTATGGAGGATTGCATACAATCAGATCTGCCGGGCCTGAAATCATATTCTGTTTTAGATCTTTCATATCAAGGCAGAGGACGGTAATTCGATCTTCCATACGATTTTCTTTAACATTTCCGGATGCAATATCAGCAAGCTCCTTTTGAATTTCAACGCCATAAACTTTTATTTTTTTATGCTTATGCGCAAGAATCAAGGGAATAATTCCGCATCCTGTTCCAAGATCAAGGACCTTGTCACCCGGCCGCAACCTGATATGACATGCCAGCAAAACTGCATCAATCGAAAAACGGTAGCCAGACCGATTCTGTTTGACCTGCAGGTTGCCGTTCAAAAAAGTATCTGCGGTTAAAGTTTTCATAATTTGTAATAGTTCGTGTCTGAACGAAAAGTCCGGTTTTTGGTAGGTTGGGTTGAGCGTAATCAATTATGTTGGGTTGAGCGCAGGCTTCACTTCGTGTCGTACCTCAACCCAACCTACGAATATCAAGCAATTAACAAAATATAGTTTCAGTGAGCGAAACCCAACAAATCATCTAGCCGGGGTTCTCGGACAGGCACTAATTAATTATAACTACATTAAACGATTAGCTGTTAGCTCTTATGAAATATGCATTCGTATAATTATTTATTAATCACCCATTGGGTGAAATGTTATTATTTAATAATATCTTGATATAGTTTAACTAATGGCTAAAAGCTAATGGCTAATCGCTCATTTTAGGTTATAACAAGCTTTTAGATAATCTGAAGAGGCTGCTGACAATGAAGGTGCGAAGAAAAATAATTCCTAAAAAGGCAACAATTGGAGAAAGGTCAATGCCGCCGAAGGTAACAGGAAGAAATTGGCGTATGCGATACAGAACCGGTTCCGTAACATTATGAATAAAACGGACAATAGGATTATAAGGATCCGGATTCACCCAGGACAAAACAGCCCGCGCTACAACAATCCACATAAAGCAAAGCAAAACAATATCAATGACCTTTGCCACAGCCATCAAAAGATAACCGACTATATACATAAAAAACCTTATAGTTTATTTTGTAACCGTTCGCGGTTACTTTATTTTTTCTTGATTGCTGGTTGTGATTATAAAATTGGCCCTTTCAAAATAAAAACTAAATATATTCTCAATGATAAGTCAAGATATTTCATGCAAAATCATTGACATGTCCTATATCTAACCGCTATTTATATGTGTAAATAGGTTCAAATAACCCTGAACCTCTGAACCCTGAACCATGAACTTTATATATGGAGGCAGCATGTCTGAGCTTAACAAGAAAATCGGTTTTATTGGGGCCGGCAATATGGGAGAAGCCTTTGTCGGGGCTATTATAAAATCTAGTATATTACCTCCGTCAATGATATATGTCAGCGATATAAATGAAGAGCGTCTGAGTGTTTTGCGCTCATCTTATGGCATATCCGTTTTAAACGACAATCTTAAACTCTTTTCAATATGTGATATCATTGTACTTGCTGTAAAACCGCAGCATATAGACCAGGTGCTCTCTCAAATTGCAGAGCAAAAGGACTATAAAATTCATAACAAAAAGCTGATTGTTTCCATTGCAGCAGGAATCCCTTTGCGAAAAATTGAAGATATTCTTTATACACCGCTTGATGAAAAATCCAGGATTAAGCTCCCTGTAATTCGGGTGATGCCGAATACACCGGCTCTTGTTTTAGCCGGCATGGCAGGAATGAGCGCAAACAGACATGCTTCAGATGATGATATCAAAACCGTCAGATCCATTCTTGGAGTAATGGGAAAAGTAATCGAATTTAATGAACAAGACCTTGACGCTGTGACCGCCCTGTCAGGTTCCGGGCCGGCCTATGTTTTTTATTTTATAGAATCTATGATCGAAGGAGGCATCTGCGTTGGTCTTGAACCAAATGATGCTGCAACGCTGACCATTGCAACCTTAAAAGGGGCCATTAAGCTCATGGAAGAACTGAATGAATCCCCGGAACTTCTTCGCCGGAAAGTAACCTCTCCGGGAGGCACAACTGAAGCAGCCCTTAAGGTGCTGGATAAAAACCAGGTCAAACAAAGCATAATCGAAGCAATAGCTGCTGCAGCCAACCGCTCAAAGGATATGCGGGACGAAGGAAATGCGGATATGCGGGACGGATATGCGGGACGTCCATAAATAAGTAAATAACTTGTTAGAGCAACTGATATTTATGTTCTTTAGCGATCTTTTCTCCTCTATTTACAGCATATCCTACTCCCGGCTGACTCATTCCTAATTGTTTCGCTAAATCTGTGCAACTCATTCCCAACTCCCGAACTGCCCAATAGCATAACAGGTCCCTGGCCTCAACTTGAACCTTGCGCCGGCCTTTTGAATATATCTCTTCTATTTCTATATTATATATCGCAGAAACCATCTGACCTATCTTTTTGAGGTCGTATCCCAATTTCTTTAATTTATAACCACGTTCAAATTTCTCTTTTGCCTCTGATAATAATGCTGTAACAAATTCGCCGTCACCTAATATCCTTTCATCTCCTTTAATACGATCCTGGCCCTTTAGCCGCAATTTCTTTATCATAGACCATCCACCAAGACTGCGTACCAAACCACCTCCTGTAAGCTCTGGTCTTCTCCCTTGATTAATCCCTTTTTTCACATACGAAAGATAACCCTTTCTTGATTCTGACACCTTTTTGCCAAAATATGAAAGGACATATTTTGTATCCTGCCATTCATGTTTTTTTCTGCCCATTAAAACACTGTGACTGCTATACGCGTATTTGTTTAGCTCCTTTATGTCCGACACAATTTTTGCGCGCAAAGGATTTAGATGAATATAGCGAACCAGTTCCCTGAAATAGATATCTTCCTGACAGATAATTGATTTATATCTGTTTTGAAAAAGCTGTCCATGTCGTCTATGCCTTCTGTTGAAATAGATTGCATACCCTGTAAGCAATCTTCTCATCAGGTTTGATATTCCGCCGCCGCTTCGGAATAAAAAATGAGCGTGGTTTGGAATAAATGCCCAGGCATAGCAAGCAGTTTGTGTTGCAGGCAAAAGATCTGATAAACGATCAATAAAATTATCTCTGTCTTTATCGTCTCTGAATATTTTGCGACGCTCAATTCCCCGGATGATAATGTGATGTAAAACACCAGGTGTGTCAAGGCGGGCTAATCTGGGCATGCAAGACTACTATCAATAAAATAACGATATGTGAAGTTATTTACTTATTTATGGATGTCCCTTATGTTGCATTTTTGCAGCGCTGAAGAATAGTTGCCGAGCCCTTAGAACCATGCCCGTCTCCTTAACCTTTATTTTTGTCTGTATCCATGAACAACAGAATAGGCAAGCGGTATAAGTACTAATGTCACAATACTGCTAATTAGAAGCCCGCTGATGACCGTGATGCCTAAAGCGTTCCATATCTCTGACCCCTCTCCCCTGGAAATGGCCAGGGGGACCATACCAAAAATGGTGGTCAGGCTTGTCATGAGAATAGGACGCAGGCGAGTCCTTCCTCCTTTGACAATGGCGTCATGGAGGTTCATACCGCGCTTCTTCAACTGCTTGATGTAATCTACTAATACAATGGCATTTTTTACCACAATACCTATGAGCATGATGATACCTATAAAGGTTATGATATTGAGCGCAGTTCCTGTGAGCGTAAAAGCCCAGATCACTCCCGCAAAGGCAAACGGAACAGAAAACATGATGATAAACGGATCTATAAAATCTTCAAACTGGGCAGCCATGACCATGTAAACAAGAGTCACACCAAGAATCAAAAGGAGGGTCAGATCATTAAAGGCCTTTCGCTGCTCCTCTACCTCACCGCCCCATTCGATGGAAACACCGTGTGGCAGATCAAGGGTAACCATTTTTTCCCGAATATCGCGCACAACATCCCCCAGAACTCTACCTTGAACACCTGCCTGGACGTGAGTTATCCTGATACGATTTTTTCGAGCAATCTCAACCGGCCCGAACGTCTCTTCAATTGTTGCCACGTTGCGAAGCTTGACAATCTGTCCCGTCAGGGTCATCAGCGGGGTTTCTCCAATTTGCTGAATGCTTCTCCGCTCGTCCTTCTTCAAGCGCAGTTCAATATCAAAGTCGTCTCCGGCCTCTCTGAATTTTGTATCATCAAATCCATAGTAGTTGGTTCTCAATGCATCAGCCACAATAGCGACATTCAATCCTAAAGAGGCTGCCTTATCCCGGTCAAGATGGACACGGATTTCCGGCCGCGGCTGTTTTCTGCTGACTGATACGTCCACGGCTCCCGGTACGTTCTTCACTATACCCTGGATTTTTTCGGAAATTTTGTTAGTCGCTTCAATGTCATGACCCAGCACCTCAATGCTGATGGACTGTCCGCCTCCTAAAAAAGCCTTTTGAATGGAGCTGACAGCGCTGGCCGAAAACTTTGAAATGCCCGGCAATTCCATGACCCGATCGCG
>CBDAFK010000079.1:0-15482 GCA_965195235.1 uncultured Desulfobacterales bacterium
GCAAATGGTCTGTGTATTTTGTGCAATTTATCTTCGCTCCTTATATAAAAACATGTAACCGTTCACGGTTGTCGGTTCACAGTTCACAGTTTTTTCAATGAACTATGCAACGATTGAAGCATTTTGGATATTGATTTCAACTCTTGAATTAATTCTTTCGCAGGCAAAATCGTAATCCTTTGATATGATTGACAAGTTATTTTCGGTTACAGTGCCGCAGGCGGCATAATATAGCTTTTCATGAAGTCATCATACCTGATGAATTCATAAAAAGTCAAATTCATCAAAATTGAGCAACCCGTAGGGCAGGGCTTTAGCCCTGCGTTAAAGCAAAGCTAAAGCTTTGCCCTACAGAAATGAATGACATAGTCGCACTTTTCATGAAGCCGTCAATCTTAAACTTTCTGAAACATATTCCTGGATTGATTTAACCGAAAACTTCTTTCTTTTTATTGCCGTTATTCCCCTGCACATGGCCATTCCACCCGCTATTGTCGTGGCATAGGGGATATTATACTTTATGGTCGCGCGTCTTATATCATACCCATCATGTTTGGTTTCTCCGCCCGAACCGGTATTTATAATCAGTTGAATTTCATTGTTCTTTATTGCATCCACGACATGCGGGCGACCAAGAGAAACCTTGTTTATCATTTTATTTCCTATTCCGTGTTTAGTTAGGAATAATGAAGTTCCACGGGTTGCCATAATAGTAAAACCTATGTTGCGATATTGAGATGCAACTGAAAGCGCTGCTTCTTTATCACTATTTTTTACACTGATAAAAACTGTTCCAAAAACAGGTAGATTCTGCCCTGCCCCAAGCTGCGCCTTGGCATAAGCGGATCCGAATTTTGATCCTATCCCCATAACCTCTCCGGTTGATTTCATTTCCGGCCCAAGCAGTGTGTCAACATCAGGAAATCTGTCAAAAGGAAGCACAGCCTCCTTTACCGAAACATAAGAAGGAATCACTTCATGGGTAAAACCAAGGTCGCTTAATGTTCGGCCCAGCATCACTTTTGTGGCGAGTTTGGCAAGAGGAACGCCTGTTGCCTTGCTTACAAACGGAACAGTCCTGGAAGCCCTGGGATTTACCTCCAGTACAAACAACCGGCTGTCCTTTATGGCATACTGCACATTCATCAGGCCGATAACATTTAATTCCAACGCCATAGCCTCTGTAGCTCTTATTATTTCTTCAATAGCTTCCGGTTTTACGCTGTGCGGGGGAAGAACGCAGGCCGAGTCGCCTGAATGAATGCCGGCCTCTTCAATATGCTCCATAATGCCGCCGATAATGGTTGTCTTTCCATCTGAAATTGCATCCACATCCAGTTCAATTGCATCTTCAAGAAACTTGTCTATCAGCACCGGATGTCCCGGAGATGCCAGGATGGCAAGCCTTGTAAAATTTTCCAGATCCTTTAGGTCATATACTATCTTCATTGCCCTTCCGCCAAGCACATAGGAGGGCCTGACAATTACAGGATATCCGATTTCTTCCGCAACGGCCACGGCTCCTTCAACATCCACAGCAGTGCCGTTTGCGGGCTGAACAAGGCCCAGTTTATTTAACATGGCCTGAAAAAGCTCACGATCTTCAGCGCGGTCAATGCTTTCCGGCTGTGTGCCAAGAATGGGGACGCCAGCCTCAAACAGAGAAGTAGAAAGATTAAGAGGCGTCTGACCGCCAAACTGGACAATAACTCCCATGGGCTTTTCGGTCTCAACTATATGCAGAACATCCTCTCTCGTAAGCGGCTCAAAATACAACTTGTCTGAAGTATCATAATCTGTGCTGACAGTTTCAGGATTACTGTTCACCATTATGCTTTCTACACCCTCCTCCCGAAGGGCAAATGAAGCGTGGACGCAACAATAATCAAATTCAATGCCCTGTCCGATCCTGTTTGGACCTCCCCCTAAAATTATCACCTTTTTTTTGTCAGAAACCCTTGCTTCGCTTTCCGTCTCATAAGTGGAATAGTAATAAGGCGTCGAAGCTTTGAATTCTGCTGCGCATGTATCAACAAGGTTGTAAACAGGACGGATACCAAGGGCCTTGCGGTTTTTTTCCACACTTTCTTCACTAAAACCCGTAAGACAGGCTATCTGTATATCTGAAAAACCCCATGACTTTGCTTTCTTTAATAGCGAAATTGAAGTTTCATCATTCCGGGTCTTGAGGGTTAAAGCAATCTCCTGTTCAAGCTCAACTATTTGCTTAAGCTGATACAAAAACCATGGATCAATGCCGGTTAATTCATAAATGGATTGAATCGACATTCCTTTAACCAGGGCATAGCGCAAATAAAAAATTCTCTCGGAATTTGGCATTGCGAGCTTCTGCTCGATTTGATTCAAAGATAATCCCTTGACATCCTTACCATCACCACCCAAACCGTAACGTCCAATCTCAAGCGATCTCAAGCCTTTCTGCAGGGCTTCCTTAAATGTTCTCCCAATGGCCATTGTCTCGCCCACAGACTTCATGGAGGTTGTAAGATAATCCTTAGTTTCAGGAAACTTTTCAAAGGTCCAGCGGGGTATCTTGACCACACAGTAATCAAGCGCGGGTTCAAAGGATGCAAGAGTCTCCTCTGTAATGTCGTTGGGAATTTCATCAAGGATATATCCAACTGCGAGTTTAGCTGCTATTCTGGCAATAGGAAAACCTGTGGCCTTTGAAGCAAGAGCGCTGCTACGCGAAACCCTTGGATTCATTTCAACAACAATCATTTCTCCGTTTTCAGGATTAATGGCAAACTGTACATTCGAGCCTCCGGTATCAACCCCTATTTCACGCATGATCGCAATAGACGCATCCCTCATCACCTGGTATTCTTTGTCACTCAATGTCTGTGCAGGAGCAACAGTAATGCTGTCGCCCGTGTGTATGCCCATGGGATCCATATTCTCTATGGAGCATACAATAACAACATTATCATTCTTATCCCGCATGACCTCAAGTTCATATTCCTTCCAGCCTAACACAGATTCCTCAAGCATTATCTGCCCGATTAAACTTGCATCCAGCCCTGCCACGGACATTTTTTCCAGTTCTTCATCATTATAAGCAACACCGCTCCCTGTTCCTCCAAGGGTAAAGCTCGGGCGAATAATAATCGGGAAGCCAATTTCATCAGCAATTGCTCTGGCTTTTGCCATATCTGTTGCTATGCCGCTTTTTGGTATGCGAAGCCCTATCCTCTCCATTGCTTTGCGGAAAAGATCTCTGTCTTCAGCCTTTTTTATCGCATCAATGGACGCTCCGATCATTTCAACACCGAATTTGTCAAGCACGCCCATTCTTGCCACTTCAACGGCTGTATTAAGACCTGTCTGGCCGCCCAGGGTCGGAAGCAGTGCATCAGGCCGTTCCTTTTCTATTACCATTGCAACCATCTCAGGAGTAACAGGCTCAATATAGGTTTGATCCGCTGTTTCAGGATCGGTCATAATCGTGGCCGGATTACTGTTGACAAGCACAACTTCGTAGCCTTCCTCTTTTAAAGCCTTGCATGCCTGGGTGCCTGAATAATCAAACTCGCACGCCTGGCTTATGATAATCGGGCCGGCTCCTATTATAAGGATCTTATGTATGTCGGTTCGTTTCGGCATTATTTCATTAAAAAACTTTTTTTGACAGGATTAACAGGATATTCAGGATTAAAATTATTGTAGCCGTTCACGGCTTGAAACTTGAAATTGGAAATTGGGAAGAACAGTGCAAAAGCATGAAGGCTAAATTTCTAATTTCTAATTTCTAATTTCAATGTTCCGTGAACGCTTACAAATCTTGTTTATCCTGCTATCCTGTCAGATTTCTTTCAAAGGGCTAAGATGTAATCATTTTTTTAAATTCATCAAAAAGATATTTTGAATCATGGGGACCGGGAGAGGCTTCAGGATGGTATTGCACTGAAAAAATAGGCCATTTTGTGTGCCTGAAACCTTCCAGAGTATTATCGTTTAAGTTTATGTGGGTTATTTCCACATCCTTGCCATTCAGGCTGTCTATATCTACGGCAAATCCATGATTTTGAGCAGTAATCTCAACCTTTCCTGTTAAAAGATTCTTAACAGGCTGATTAGCGCCACGGTGGCCGAATTTGAGTTTAAAGGTTTTTCCGCCCAGGGCAAGCCCGAGAAGCTGGTGCCCAAGACAGATACCGAACATTGGCCTGTATCCCAAAAGCTGTCTTATAGTTTTTATGGCATATATTACTGGTTCCGGATCACCCGGACCGTTGGAAAGAAAAATTCCATCAGGCTCCATTTGCCTGATGGAATCAGCGCTTGTTGAAGCCGGCACAACAATGATCTCAAAGCCGGCATATTCAAGACACCGCAAGATATTATATTTTATTCCAAAGTCAAAGGCGACAACCGAATGTTTCTCTCCTCTATATTTCCAAATACTTCCATCAAAAACACTGCCGGTGGTTATTGAAATTGGCCTCCCGCCTGACCAATAATAACTGAAAGTTGTTGTAACCTCTTTCACGAAATCCTTCCCTACTATGCCGGGTATCCCTTTTGCCTTTTTCACGCATGACAATGGGTCAAGATCATACGTTGAAATAAATGCCCGCATGGCGCCGGCATCCCTGATATGTCTTGTAAGAGCGCGTGTATCAAGCTCCTCTACCCCAAGAACACTTTTTCCATTAAAGCCGGATTTTAAATAATTCCCCAGAGTGGAAGTGGATCTGAAATTGCTTGGAAAATTTTGATATTCTTTAACCAGAAAACCCGCGACCTGTATCCTGTCAGACTCGACATCTTCAGGATTAACGCCATAGTTTCCTATCAAGGGATAGGTCATAGTGAGAATCTGCCCTCTGTATGAAGGATCTGTAAGCACCTCCTGATAACCCGTCATGCTGGTATTAAATACAACTTCACCCCAGGTTTCTCCGGGCCCTGTAAAAGACCGGCATGCAAAGGTACGTCCGTCTTCAAGCGCTAATAATGCTTTCATATTATTGGTTCACGGTTCAAGGTTCAGGAATATTTGGTTGCTGTTTTTCCGACCTCCGACATCTGACCTCTATTTTTTCATCTTTTCCCATTCAACATTGGATGTTGGACGTTCGATGTTCGATGTTCATTTTTTTAGTGTGAAAGGATCATTTTCCACAAGATTCCAGACCCCGGATGGGCATGCACCCGCGCAAAATCCACAGCCTATGCACCTTGTTTCATCCACAATATATTCAAAATCATCCTTTTCTTTTTCCTGTCTGCTGATCGCACTTTCGGGACAGACAGCTACACAGATTCCGCAGTCCCTGCATGTTCCGCAGGAGGAACATTGAGATCCGCAATGGTCAAGATCGTCAAAAAACGTCACTCTTGGATCAAAATATTCAAGAGACACCCGGCTGCGATCAATCACCTGGCGGACATCGCCCAATGGGCGCTTTCCATCAATAATTTCTATAATCGCATTTGCCGCCTTCCTGCCGGCGCCTATCGCATCCGCCAACAGTCCCGGTCTTGCGACATCTCCAATGGCAAAGATCTTTGGGTCGCTTGTCTGATAATGCTCATTTACTACAATAAATCCTCTTTCAGTAGCCACATTTTCCGGAAGAAATTCAAAATCCGGTACATCTCCAATAGATATTATAACTGTGTCGGCAGGAATTATATCTTCTGTAGTAAGTATTACCCCTTCTTCGGTAATCTCCTTTGTAAAGCAGGGCCATTTGAATATCGCTCCGGCAGCCTCTGCTCTTTCCCTTTCCTTGCCAAAAGAGGCCGGTTCCTGGACATCAATCAGCATAATTTCTTTTGCTCCCAACCTGTAGGCTTCGCTGGCAACATCACAGCCAACATTTCCAGCGCCTATTATCACAACACGCTTTCCCGGTCTCGCCCTTCCATTTTTTGCCTGCATGAGAAAGTCAAGGGCGGTAATCATCCTTTCTTTCCCCGGCACAGGAAGGGTTCTGGGTGTATATGCACCTGCGGCTATAACGATGAAGTCAAAGTCTTCCCTTAATTGCTCCATTTCTTTTTTGTCAAGACGTTGCTGAAGATACACGTGAGATATTACCTTTTCAACCCTTTCCAGTTCAGTTGAAAAGACTTCGTGAGGAATACGGCTGTCCGGAATAACCGAAGATATCTTTCCGCCCAATCTCTTTGCCATGTCATAAACAGTTACTTTGTGTCCCTGCATTCGGAGCTGCCAGGCTACAGATATTCCTGCCGGCCCTCCTCCGATTACTGCAATTTTTTTCCCGCTTTCCGGCGGAAGTTCCGGAAGATTCGCTTTTATGCTCGCCTGTCCGAGCTTTGTTACATCAATCGGGGACATGGAATCTGATACCCGGGTGCAGGCCTGCATACATGGGTTTGGACATAGATACCCGCAGACTGTGGCTGGAAACGGCGTATATGAAAGAGCCAGATCCACAGCCTCATCCACACGACCATCCCGAATCATTGCCCATCTCTTATGAACAGGAATACCTATTGGGCAAGCAGCTTCACAGGGAGCCATATATTTCCGGTTTTCCCATACAGGAACAAAACGCCTTAAATCACCGGTTGTAATTATTGGAACAGGACTCCTGTCAATATTTGTAAGATCGCCAATCAGACCTCCTCTGCCAAGCTCCTTTTCCCACACACCCTGGATAAAAGACCTCATGGAACGTTTCTGTTGGCCATTCTTTTCATGTGGAGTAAGCGCTAGTAGAAGCTGCCAGAGATTCTGGTTTGCGAATTCATCAAAAAGTTCAGACCGGTTAATTTTTTCAAGAAAAATCTTAAGGTTTTCCAGCAGCCAGTTCCAGTCTTCATCCTTAATAGGTACAATCTTTGCGTCAGACTGACTGAATCCTCCGTAGGGGCCGCGAAAAAATACTTTGCCACCAACCATGCCAACAAGAGGACGGTATCCCAATATATTGTCGGGGTTTTGAGCCTCAAAACCACAGATTACAGCAATGCCTCCTGCCATGAATTCGCCGAAATAATCTCCGACTGACCCCAGCGCCCACAGTTCAGGCGGATCAAAGCGCGGATTATGTTTGGTCATGGTCATGCCCCTTGCGCCGATACTGCCGCCCACATAAACCTTTCCCTGCGCCATACCATTTGCCACGCCGTTTGAGGCATTTCCATGAATAGTAATTTGCGCGCCGGCATTCAGCCAGCCAACATCATCCGAAGCAGGCCCCATTATTTCTATATATGTGTTTGGAAATCCAAGGGAACCGGTGCGCTGTCCACTATAACCGTCTATTTTTATATGAACGGTCTCATTTCCGGCCTTCCATAGCCGCCCGCCAATTCCATGCTGGCCATAGGCCTTTATTTTAAGATATCTATATCCACGAGTAACGGCATCCTGAATCTCTTCCTCCAGAACACGTGAATCAAGACGATATCTGTCCTTTTTGCCGGAAATTACATATTCTTCTTTATCCATCAATCAATCCTTTTGAATTTAGGAATTGGGGAATTCAGGAATTTAGGAATTGAAGGTATTCTATTAATTTTAATCCTTAATCCTTAATTCTTCTACACTACATATTTTATACTCAGACGGTCAGCCGCGGACTTGTCATTTATTCCCAGAGCATCAGACATACCGATGGGCAGAGATGTTGATCTTCCGAGAGGCGCGACAATCTTCTTTAACTCAATATCAAAGCTGATAAAAACGTCCACAATCCGTTGCGCTACCTGTTCAGGATCGAGCCGCCTGTAGAGACGGGGATCCTGGGAAGTAATTCCCTTTGGACACAGGCCGATATTGCAGATATTGCACCTGTCCGATTCAGACCCCAAACATCCTGCTGCTGCCTGCATAATATATTTGCCAACCTGGACCCCGCTTGCTCCTAACATAATCATAGCCGCAGCGTTAGCGGCCAGATTTCCTGTTTTTCCCACACCCCCTGCTGCGAATAACGGGATCTCATTTTGCATGCCCAGATTTACCAGATTCAGATAGCAGTCACGGATGTTGCTAACAATCGGATGCCCCATATGATTCATGGATACGTTGTAAGCGGCGCCTGTTCCGCCGTCTTCACCGTCAATAGCAAGCCCTGCGGCATAAGGATTTCTGGTCAGGTTGTTCAGGACGGCAAGCGCTGTTGAAGTGCCGGAAATCTTGGGATATACAGGAACCCTGAAACCCCAGGCCATGTACATGGACTGTATCATCTTGGCCACAGATTCTTCTATAGAATATTGAGTCTGATGTGTCGGGGGGCTCGGAAGGCTGATCCCGGCAGGAACGCCTCGGATGGCCGCAATCAAACTGTTTACCTTGTGCCACATAAGAAGCCCGCCGTCTCCAGGCTTTGCTCCCTGGCCATATTTTATTTCAATGGCGCATGGATCAACCTTCATCTCAGGTATGCTATGAATAATCTCATCCCAGCCAAAATAGCCGCTGGCGATCTGAAGTATTACATACTTTAAAAACCTGCTGCGAAGCAGTCTCGGAGGGCAACCACCTTCTCCGGTACTTATACAAACAGGCATTGACAGTTCTTCATTGAGATATGCCACACCCATCTGAAGACCTTCCCACATATTGGGAGATAATGCGCCAAAAGACATCCCGCCTATGATTAGCGGATATATCTCCCTGACAGGTGGAATCCAGCCGTTCTTCTCAACAAATTTAAGATTTTCTTCAGGTGATAAAACCCTTCCTAAAAGAGTGCGAAGTTCAAATTCATGACGTCCTGCATCAAGCGCAGGATCGGTAAGCATCGAAATCCTTATGAACTTGATCTGATCTAAAAGTGAGCCGGGAACATTCCGTCTTCCACCGCGTGTGCGAGGCTGCCCTCCTCGATTAATATGAAACCTCAGTTTATCAGCCTCATCGCTTCTCATCGGTATAATTGCATCATTGGGACAAACCAGATTGCACATTGCACATCCTACACAATGGTATGCCGGATCTGTTTTCTGGCGTACTCCATAAAATATACTGTGATCACTGGATTGCGTTGCCCCGGAATCAAGCGAAGTCTGGACAATTCTCTTGCGAAACACCCCTAATTCAATAGCCTTGACAGGACATACCGCAGTGCATTTTCCACAGAGAGTGCATTTGTCTTTATTCCATAAGATCTGCCATGGCAGATCCTTCACGCTTAATGTGGATGGGGTAATTGCTGCGTTTGACAACATATTTTAGCCTCCTTACGATCAGGGCCGACTATGACGGTATCGAGATGCATAGGTTGAAAGTCTTTGCTCTTATCACGGTCAGGTATAGCTGCGTCAAGACCGCATATTTCAGAACAAAAGCAAAACAGCCCTTCCCTGCCTCCTACCACTCCTGGCCTTAGTTTCTTCCTGTCCTGGGTCATGAAAAGAGAATGATCGGGCAAGCATCCTATTACACAATTTGGCCCGTCAGTAATCAATTTTCTGCAAGAATGTTTCAGTTGCTTTAAAAACTGATAGTCCGGATGTTTTTTCAGGTCTTCATCCTGAAGCGGGGTTATTACATGTTTATATGCCTCTATGCTGAGTCCAAGCTGTGATACTGTATAATGCAGAATATGTGTGAATACTTCCGAGTCTGACTGATATCCTGTGTATCCTTGAAATCCACGAGACATTAGATACTCCCTGATAGGAACAAAAGCTGTATTTTCTCCATTGGTCATGGTGGAAAACCCCTGGATAAAAAAAGGATGGCACGCATAAAGATTTATTTCATAGTTGGTGTTCTGTCTTCCCTGCGCCATGATGACCCGGGCGCCAATGTCCATCCGGTCAATACTTAAATGCTCGGCCAGCTCAAGAGGCTCGCCAATCTCCTTTATCATAATCGTATCCGGCCAGAAAGAAAATACTATCATACCCCCTTTTTCTTCTCCCATTTTTTGAAGCTCAAGGCGCAATATCAACAATCTGCTATATAACTCACGGCTGCTCAGATTTTCCCACTCTTCCGGATACTCATATGCCCGCACAAGATACACATCACGTCTTGGTACACCAGGCGGTGGAGTTTTGGGGGGCTTAACCGACATCCTGTATTTAGTCATGAATCCGACATCCATCATGAACCTGTCCAGACGCTTTAAGCCTTTTTCGCTGAAAATTCCTGACAAAATCGGCGCATCTTTCATCTTTTCAAAAGGACCTGCCAGATCACGCAATAAAAGCCCTACTCCTGAACCATCATGTCCCTCCCGCATAACATCAAGCGCCTTTAATGCTATCATTGGAGACAAGGGTTCTTCACTGGTTAGCGCAATTAATCGGCACATTTTCTCTCCTTATCCAACAATTTACACTTGCTGTATAATTAAACTTAAATTGAGCCCCGCCTGCGGCGGGGTTCCCGGTTGAAGAGCCCTAACTTACTATTAACAAAAGGATAACACAGCAATAAAGAAAGTTCACCGTTCAAAGTTCATAGGTTCAAAGGTTGTCAATCCTGAACCCTGAACCGTGAACCCTTGTAAAGTAGGCTATAACTTTTGAACCTTGAACCTTGAACCCTGAACCTGAAACCGATCACTTTAGGTTGAAGCCTGTAAATATTAAGCAATATTTAAGCCATAAGTAGTAAACATATAAAGTATAGATGATTTCAGAATGATATGTTTATAAGGCGAGATCCACGACAAATCAAGTATTACAATTTTGTTATTTTAATGTCCAGCTTATTACATATATGTAAGCCTGCTTTGAGTATATAGAGGACGTTATGTTGTCACGTAAAGGGATGTCGAACAACAGGCCTCATCGATACTAAAGAATAAGATTCATCAAACGGTTTATCAACGCTGATTGCTCCAATCACCTTGCTTGCCTTCATTACCGGCACACATATAAAGAAAAATCCACGATCCTTATGAATTCATGCTCTACTTCGACATATAGCTATACGGTGTAACCGTTCACAGGTTCAGAGTTCACCGTTCACAGGTTACCTTCCTGCGGTTAATCTCAGGCGAATTAACCGCAGGAATACATTGAGTATTTCGAAATTCGGCAATAACACGTTTCATATCCTTAAAGAATTCCTGTTCTACAAGGCATGTTTCGCACTGATAAGAATTTGGGCAGGGAACTAAGGAGCAATTTCCCATTTTCAAGCTGCGCAGGCCCGGAGTTTTTCTGTCGGATACCATCTCGATACATCCGGTTGGACATATATAGGTGCATGAACCACAGCCTATACATACATCCGATGCAACCTTAAATGGTGTTGCCACCTCGCGATCAATACCCCGGCTGGCAAGCCCTATTGCACCGACTCCGACTACTTCCTCACAAAAACGAACGCAAAGG
Source organism: uncultured Desulfobacterales bacterium (assembly GCA_965195235.1). GTDB lineage: Bacteria > Desulfobacterota > Desulfobacteria > Desulfobacterales > ETH-SRB1 > Desulfaltia. The sequence continues at coordinate 11,302 of CBDAFK010000079.1, forward strand.
CCGCATAGAATGCATTCATTTGCCTCTTTTTTTTTAAATCCGGACGACTTTATTCCCATCTGCCTGGCCAGCGTCTGTAACAATGGGACATCAGGACACCGGGCAAGCAACAGTTCCACAACCGTTCTTCTGATCTGCCTGACTCTGGATGTGTCGGTAAAAACTTCCATATACCCCTCGACGGGAAAATTGCAAGCCGTAACTAAACGTCGCTGCTTGTTTTGCACAATTTCGACCGTGCAGAGACGGCAGGAGCCATACGGCTTGAGGGCCTCGTGGTAGCACAGAGTGGGAATAATTACCCCGGCTTTCTTCGCCGCTTCTATGATTGGCGACCCATGGTCGATCTGGACCATCTTTCCGTCAATTAGTATAGGGATGACCTTCATTCGTTAATCTCCTGACACATCATTTGACTCTCACTGCTTCCCGCTTGCATAGACTAAAGCATATGCCGCACCTGATGCACTTTTTCGTGTCTATGCTGTGTGGTTTCTTTTTCTCGCCCGAGATGGCCTGTTCAGGACATTTTAGTTTGCAAAGCCCGCAACCATTGCACAATTCTTTGTCGATGACATATTCAAATAAATTCTTGCATACGCCTGCCGGACATTTCTTGTCATATATGTGTGTCTCATACTCGTCACGGAAGTAGCGGAGGGTGCTCAACACGGGATTGGGGGCAGTCAAGCCCAGACCGCACATAGAGGCTGTGGTCATGAAATGAGCAAGCTCTGTGAGGAGCTCGACATCCCCTTTCTCTCCCCTCCCCTCACAGATATTCGTGAGAATGTAATGCATCTGTTTTAACCCCTCCCTGCAGGGCACACATTTTCCACAAGATTCGAACGACAAAAAGTGAAGAAAAAATCGAGCGACATCCACCATGCATGATGTCTCGTCCATCACGATCAAGCCTCCGGAGCCCATGATGGCGCCTGCATCTTTCAGGCTGTCATAATCAACCGGCATGTCGATCCTGCTGATGGGGATACAACCGCCGGAGGGACCACCGCTCTGAACCGCCTTGAAACGTTTACCCTTCCTGATTCCCCCGCCAATGTCAAAAATGATTTCGCGAAGGGTTGTCCCCATCTCTACTTCGACCAGACCGGTATTTTTTACTTTCCCGACAAGCGAAAATATTTTTGTCCCCTTGCTGCCAGCCGTTCCAATACCTGAATACCAATCAGCGCCTTTTAAAATTATCTTAGGGATGTTGCCATACGTCTCCACATTATTTAAGACTGTGGGTTTTCCGAATAAGCCTTCAAATGCCGGATAAGGCGGTCTCGATCTTGGAGTGCCGCTCTTACCTTCAATCGAAATCATCAGGGCCGTCTCTTCGCCGCATACAAAGGCGCCAGCCCCTTTGTTTATCTTGATGGTAAAATCAAAACCCGTGTTCAGGATATTCTTTCCGAGAAGGCCGTATTCTTCAGCCTTCTGTATGGCAAGAGACAGGTGCTCAATTGCTATGGGATATTCCTCTCTGACATAAATAAATCCCTGGCATGCCCCGATTGCAAATGCGCCGATAATTATTCCTTCAATGATGCAATGAGGATCTCCTTCCATGAGACTCCGATCCATGAACGCACCAGGATCGCCTTCATCACCGTTGGCCACAATATACTTGATATCGCCGGGAGCGCCGCTGCAAATCCTCCATTTTATTCCGGTTGGAAATCCTCCGCCACCCCGGCCCCGCAAGCCGGAGGCAACAATCGTTTCCACGATTTTTGCCGGAGTCATACTGGTTAAGGCCTTGCCAAGGGCAGAATATCCACCGGCTGCGATATAGTCATCTATATCTGTTGGGTCAATCTTGCCGCTGTTATAGGAAATATTCTTTTGCTGTTTTTTGTAAAATGGAATATCCCTTTCACACATGACAGATACTTTTGTTTTTGGATCACTCCACAATAACCTCTCTATCACATTGCCCTGCGCAACGGTCTCGGAAAGAATATCTCCAACATCGCCGGGCTTGACACGGCAATAGAAAATGTTTCCAGGCTCAATGACCATGATCGGTCCCACCTCGCAAAACCCGTGGCAGCCAGTCTTTTTAATTACCACCTCATCCTTAAGGCCCTGGTTTTCAATCTCGTGCTCCAGTGCGTCAATAACCTTTGCAGACCTCCTTGCGCGGCAACCGGTATTGCAGATTCTGATGATCGTCCTTGCGGAATCTTTCTGCTGGAGAATCGATTCCCTCATAGTTTCCAAGTCTGATATGGCGCTAATCTTTTTCACCCCCACCCTAACCCTCCCCCATCAAGGGGGAGGGAAATTAATGTTCACCTCTTCGATTCTGAGCAATACGATAATATGATTTTTTTTATTTTCCCGGGGCTGACCGCATCATGATAATCATCATCTACCATAACTACAGGCGCCAGAGCACACGTCCCAAGACAGTTGACTGTCTCAAGCGAAAACATGCAGTCATCTGTTGTCTCATCCTCCTTGATGTGCAATGATCTTTTTATCTGATCAAGATTCCGCTCTGCCCCTGCAAGATGGCAGGCTGTTCCGCAACAAACCTTAATCCTGTGACAACCCCTCGGCACAAGACTGAACGCCTTGTAAAAGGTAGCAACATCAAAGATCCTGGTCAGGTTCAGTTCCAGCTTATCGGAAATATAACGAAGCGTCTCTTCAGGCAGATAGTTCTCAATATCCTGAACATCCTGCATGATGCTTATTATTGCTGAATGTTTGTATTCATGTTCTTCTAAAATGCGATCAACTTTTTCAATATCCATAGTTAAACCTTGAGTAAGTCAAATTACCACCCCAGAAAGTGGCATGTTCATATTAGTCCTCAAATACCGTTAAGTGCCTAAAATGCCTAAAGTATATTAAAGTGCCTAAAGTTAAGGAATGCGCCTTCGGCGCTGCCAATTTTGACTTTTCTTCAGTTGCTTGTAACTTTAAAATAAACAGAATACCTCAACTTTAGGCATTTTAGGCACTTTAGTGCACTTTAGACACTTTTTTTACTGTATATTTCCGCCAGCAGGGCATCGTCTGAGGCCCCCGCAAACCTTCTCTTACTTTTGCAAACATGGTCCTGCGGCATAAATCCTGTAGAAAAGCATTAACAGGTTCTAACCTGTTTAAAAAGTCATGGTTTACATATCCTTCGGATATAGCTATTTTCCGCAGTTCCCTGGCTATCCGGCTGAATCGTATTCCTTGAGGGCAGACAAAATAACAGGAGTTGCACAGGCAGCAGAACCAGATCAGGTCAGATGACAAAACTTCTTCCCTCATCCCCAAAACGATCATGTGTATAATACGCCGCGGATCAAAATCATCTATTACCTCGCGTACCGGACAGACACTCGTACAGGACGCACAGGAATAGCACGGTTTAATCTCCTCCAGCCCTATCTTTTTGGCTATCTCGTCTTTGAATCCAGGATCTGCTTGTTGTAAAAAAACTTTCTCCATACACTACTCCTTTATCCCTGCCAGATTTTTTTCTTTCTCAGGGTCTCGATACAGGACGCTACCAGATCCTCAGAAACATTGAGCAGTTCAGATAACTCCGAGGTCGAGCGTTTTCCTTCTTCCAAATACAGAAATGTTTCATACAGGGTCATTTCATTCATGAGGGTTGTTGTTAATTTTTCTTCAAAAGGAAACCGACCATATGTCCCCTCTTTTTTCATCTGTTTTGCCTGCTTTGCAAAGGCCATCCGCAGCTTCATCCTCTCCAGAGACATCCGGGCCGCTCTTATCTTGTGCATTAATGTTTGATGGTCCAAACCTTCACTATCCCCCATGGCGCCGAGACTCCTGATACGGTCAGTAAATTCCGTGATTACCTGCGCAAAACGGGGGGCTTCAGCCGCAGATACCCATTCTAAGGCAACCCTTGTTGTGTCGATCCCAAGGTTTTCGAGGATGATTCTGATAAGCGCAATTTTGTTTATGGCTTCGTAATTACCGGACCGGTAATGACACTCACCAAGATGTCACCCGCCCACGAATATTCCGTCTGCTCCATTGAGAAATCCATCCAGAATGAAGAGAGGGTCTATCCTTCCGGTACACATCACCCTGATGACGCGGATATTGGGAGGATATTGAAACCGGGCCACGCCTGCTGCATCTGCCGCCGCATAACAGCACCAGTGGCACAGAAATCCGAGTATCTTCGGTTCATT
>CBDAFK010000080.1:0-8638 GCA_965195235.1 uncultured Desulfobacterales bacterium
GGTACAAGCTTCGCTCTCAGGGGATTCAGGTGAATGTAGCGCACCAACTCTAATAAATACTGATCCTCCTGGCACAAAATTGATTTATAACGATTTTGAAATAGCTGACCATGTCGTCGATGACGATGGTTAAAATTGACCACATATCCGGTCAAAAGCCGCCGCATTACGGTGGCTATCGGCGCGACTCCCGTTCGCAACAATAGATGGGCGTGGTTAGGTATTAAAGCCCATGCAAAACAAGGGGTTTTAGTTTCGATTAAAATAACGCCAAGCCTTTTTAAGAAATCATCACGGTCGTTGTCATCATAGAATATCTTTCGACGTTCGATTCCTTTTACTATTATATGATGTAAAGCGCCAGGGGCGTCTATGCGAGCTTTTCTTGGCATAAAAATTCTATAACTTAATCTCAATTAGTTGTCAATCAATATTCCAATGGATGTCCCCGATTTGTGGCCCGTCCCCGATTTGTGGCCCTAAAAGTTATTATAAAAATCTTTTTAAAACCCGACTGCATGGCCCGCACAGGCGTGTCGGCGGAACGCAGAGCAGAGGGATCCTCGGGTTTCCTTTAAGATGTCCTTTCAGTTTCCCCGCTCTTGCGAGCTTTAAATCATATTTTGGATTACTTTCAGAGCAAAGATTGTTCCAGGCATTTTTTTGAAATGCTATAACAGCGCCTTTAGAGGTTACAAACTTTTTTGCGCATTCAAGCATTCTTTCTGTTTCTGCCTGCTCAAGGCGTCTCATCGCTTTTGCACCGATAAGCTTTTGCACACCAGCTATCCCGCCCCATGGTCCTCCGGGCGTGCTTGGCATGGATATGATCACTGAAAGTCCTATACGGAACCCAGATTCATATTCCAGGTTAAACAGAGCATCTCTTCTTTGTTTGTTGAGCTTTTCAATAGACAGGCCAGTCTCAAATGAAAGATCTAATACACCGGCAGGCTTAAGAATTCTGCTCCAGAACCGATGTTCCTTTCGGTCGCCTTCAAATGAAAAAAACATCTCTGATTCAACAGAATGTGTTGCAGGATTTCCAAGGACAAGAAGTAAAGAAGGGCGTTTATCTTTTTTTATGGGAATTAGCTGTTCAGATTTGTATGAAAGGATATTGCCTTTCTTATTATATACTTTTTTGTTGTCAGGATCGGAATCTATGAAATCTTTCCATTTTGCGTTAAACTTTTTTATTTCATCATTAGTTTCAAACAACAAATCCAAGTCTATTGAACAATCAATTGTGCAGCCTTTTCCTTTTTTAAATTTGATAAGTTTCACTAATTAATATTCCTTTCATTTCCTATGATATTAATTGGCTAACATGGCCCGTTCCCAAATCCCATTGTCATATAGAATATTCACAACGATCTGCATTATTTCTCTTTGAGGTTTAAAACAATTTACAAGGTTAGCCAAATCCAGGGACTGCAAAAATAGGGTGATAAATTAAATGTTAAGAAATAAATCAATGATATTTGATATTGATAGAGTATTTCTTGATGTTAATTGTATGCTATATATTGCATTGTTTTTAATGAAAAGGCAAGAATTATGTCATCCCAAAGACCCCACATCTCTGCTTGAGAATAGTGTAACATCTCAATAAATTTAGGCAATTTCCGGAAACTGTGATTTTTCGTCATTGCGCTTCGTTTGCAATGACTGATGCCCGATGATACCAGAACTTATTGAGAAGTTACAATGCTTCCGAAGAATTCTGCGAAAGGGGTTGATGGGTTGAATAATAATCGGGATTTTTGCTTTTATTGGCTGGTTTATTGGCCAGTTTGCTTTTATTCATAATGTAAGGTAAGGGATTTTGATTCTGTCTCAGCCGCCAAACAATTTCTTCGGGCAAAACATCAGTATACTGCTAAAAAGTAGAGGGGTATCCCCAATTTAGTTAAAACACCGCAAATATTATTCTTGACAAACTTATCGATAATTATATATTTATTCACGTTTGCGATCAATAATACTAATTGTTGTTTTTTACTTGGGAAAGTCTATATGAAATTCTGGCGGGTTCCACTTGATGCGGATGAAATACATATCTCCAAGGGCATAGTATATATTATTGAGGATCGATGCAAGGGATGTGGTTACTGTATTGAATTTTGTCCTCAGCAGGTTCTGGAATTTTCTTCACAGTTCAATAAAAAGGGTTATCATCTTCCATATGTTAAGAAGCCGGAAGACTGCCTGAATTGTCATTACTGCGAAATAATTTGTCCTGAATTTGCAATATATTCTGTTGAGGTCAGTTATGAAACTACAGAGAACACAGAGGGCATAGAAATAATCACGAAAACACGAAAGACAGAAAGCACGAAATAATTGCACTTTTTTCGTGTCTTCGTATTTTCGTGCTTTCGTGATAAATAAATCTTTTTGGCTCTGGCTTTTACAGATCTAAGGAAATAATGAAACCCGCGATAAATACAGGTGAATATTTTATTACAGGCGATATTGCCTGTGCTGAAGGAGCTTTGGCAGCAGGATGCCGTTTTTTTGGGGGATATCCCATAACACCGGCTACTGAAATTGCCGAACATCTTTCTGCCAGGCTTCCGGATGTTGGAGGCACCTTTATACAGATGGAGGATGAAATAGCATCCATGGCCGCCGTGCTTGGAGCTTCATGGGGCGGCATAAAAAGCATGACAGCCACTTCCGGACCCGGTTTCAGCCTCATGATGGAAAATATCGGGCTGGGAATCTGCACTGAAACCCCCTGCGTGGTTGTAAATGTGCAGCGGGTCGGTCCATCCACCGGTCTTCCAACCCAGGGAGCCCAGAGCGACATGATGCAGGCAAGATGGGGTTCCCACGGCCACTACGAGATTATCGTTCTCGCGCCTTCCTCTCCACAGGAGATTTTTTATCAGACAATTACGGCCTTTAATCTAAGCGAGACATATCGTTTGCCTGTGCTCATAATGGCCGATGAAATGGTCGGACATATGAGTGAAAAGGTGATTATTCCTGATGCAAAAAAGATTAAGACCGTATCCCGGACCAGGCCAAAAGGGAGAAAAAATCGCTTTAAACTCTATGAGCCGGGGCCAAACCTGGTTGCTCCCATGCCTGCCGCAGGAGAGGGCTATAATATACATGTGACCGGCCTTACTCATGATGCAAGAGGCTATCCAGTCATGACGCTGGAAACTCAGAAGCAGATGATGGATCGACTGATCGGGAAAATTCGCAAGAATTTAAAGGATATTATACAAACTGAAAGCTATCGTTTAGATGATGCGGAAATAGCCATTGTTTCTTACGGCATTTCTGCAAGAACCAGCTTTGCCGCAGTTGATGAGGCCAGAAAGCGGGGAATCAAGGCAGGGCTTTTGCGTTTGATTACAATATGGCCCTTTCCAGAGGATAAGATCAGGGAACTGGCCAACACGGTGAAAGGTTTCGTGACTGTGGAAATTAATCTGGGTCAGATCCATCAGGAGGTTCAGCGATGCATTGGCGGAAAGGTTCCTGCATTTCTGGTGGGACATACCGGAGGAACGATCATTCCCCCTGACAGGGTCATTGAAGTGCTGGAGGAGGCTTTTTGAGATATGACATCAAATGTTAAAAAAACTCAAAAAAAGCCTGGTCATCCATTAGATGATTTATTGCGAACAGATCGGCTCCCACATATCTGGTGCCCTGGATGCGGGATTGGAACGGTCTTTTCATCATGTTTAACCGCCATAAAGGAAAGCAAAATTGATCCAAAAAAGATTGTGATGGTATCCGGAATCGGTTGCTCAGGACGTGCCGCAGGTTACATCAAACTTGATTCCTTTCATACCACCCATGGAAGGGCGATTCCATTTGCAACAGGATTAAAATTAGCCAGACCTGATCTTACGGTAATTGTATTCAGCGGCGATGGAGACCTCTTTGCCATAGGCGGAAACCATTTTATCCATGCTGCGCGGCGTAATGTGGATCTGACTGTTATCTGTGTGAATAATTTTAATTATGGCATGACCGGAGGCCAGGCCGCGCCCACTACCCCTAACATGGCCAAAACCACGACAACACTTTTAGGCAACCCGGAAACACCTTTTAACCTTCCTCTCATGGCATATGCATCAGGAGCGGTATATGTGGCCAGATGGACCATGCTCCACTCGCGTGACATAACGGAATCAATAAATGAGTCGCTTAGAAAAAGCGGGTTTTCCTTTATAGAGGTCCTTTCCCCCTGTCCGACTAATTACGGACGACGCAATAAATTAAAACCGCTTGATGAATTAAAGCTATATCAGGAAAAGACCATAATAAAAAATGACGCAAAGCCCACGGAACTTGATATTGATTTTGACAAGGGTGTTGTCCTGGGCAAGTTTGTCGATATTGACCGTCCGACATTCGGAGATAATTACGACAAAATATGCAGGCAGGATAAGCCGGAATAGTTAAAAGTGCCTAAAGTTATTGAGTCGCTTCGCTCTGCTGATTTTATATAATTGACAGTATTCCTTAACTTTAGCTCACTTTAAACTCTTGCAGCGTTTCTTCAGGCAGAGCCGGAAAACTCTGATCTGACCCTGATGACCAGGTTTTTCAGGGTAAAATAAAGGGTGCGAAGGCTAACAGCTTTTAGCCTACAGCCTAAACAACCTGAATAGTTACTATTAAACTATGACTGACAAGCAGAAACAGAAAAAGGAAATCATTATTACAGGATTCGGGGGCCAGGGTATCATCATGGCCGGTCGTATTCTTGGAAAATCAGCAGCCCTGGGAGACCGGAAAGAGAGCGTGTTTACGCAATCTTACGGGCCGGAATCCCGCGGAGGAGCTTGCAGCGCTCAGGTAATAATTTCGGATAAAACCATATATTATCCTTATGTCAGGCGTCCTGATATTCTTATATGTATGTCTCAAACCGGGTACGAGAAATTTGTCGGACAGATGACACAGGAAACGATTTTGCTTATTGAACAGGATCTTGTGCGCCCGAATTTGACTGAAAGCGACTTTTTTTCCATTCCAGCCACACGCATGGCTGAAGAATTAGGGCGAAAGATGATGGCAAATATCATTATGCTCGGTTTTTGCACGGCCATAACAAAGATTGTCTCCATAGATGCGGCTCTTGATAGTGTCGCGGCCTCTGTGCCAAAGGGCACAGAGGAGGTAAACACCAGGGCCTTTAAAAAAGGCTTTGATTATGGCCTGGCAATCCTTAAGGGACGCGACAAAAAGGCTGTGGGCAGGACAGGAGCTGTTTAATGAAACGCACAAAAGACAGGCTTCGCAGAGTTATTGTTATTGGCGCCACACCAGCCGGAATAGCTGCGACCAACAAGCTTGGCGAGCTTGGTATTCCGGTTACCCTTGTTGATTCCGATTATGACCTTGATTTAAAACTTTCCTGTGATGAATATAAACTGAAATCAGGCATTCCTCTCAATCATGCCCACCGGCCCGGGCTTATCAGGATTTTGAGAAATCCGGGTATCAGAACTATTTTACCTGTTGAAATAACCTCCATAAAGCACAGCCCTCAGGGCTTTCGATTACGCATGAATCGATTGCAGACATTTGTGGATCCGGACAGATGCATATTATGCGGTCGCTGCGTAGATATTTGCCCGGTTTCAGCTCCCGGAGGGGAAAAACCAATAAGTTTTAACAGCAGGCGCAGCCTTCCGGGCCGCGCAGTTATTGACAAGAGACGCCAACCTCTTTGCCAGGAAAACTGCCCGCTTGGAGTTAACGTCCAGGGATATGTCGCTCTTGCAAAGGCAGGCAGGTTTCCGGATGCTTTGAATCTCATCAGGGAGGATAACATCCTGCCCGGGATCTGCGGACGAATTTGTACACACCCTTGCGAGAAGGCCTGCAGAAGAGGCGATATAGATGATCCGATTGCAATAAGAGATATAAAGAGATTTTTGGCAGATTATGAGCTGTCGCATAAAGAAAAGACAAAAAACCGGCCCGAGACTCCTGTTAATCAGGGCCTGAAAATAAAACAAAAAAGACCGGAGTCGATCGCCATTGTTGGTTCCGGACCCGCTGGCCTGACTGCTGCCGCGGATCTTGTCAGGTATGGCTACGAGGTAACGATTTTTGAAAAGGAAAAGATGGCGGGCGGACTGCTTAGATACGGAATCGGCCCTCATCGTCTTCCGAGAGACATTCTGGACATTGAAATAGCATACATCAAAGGGCTCGGGGTAAAATTAAGGTTATCCAGCCCAATTGATTTAGACAGCGACATTGACACGCTTAAAAAAGATTTTGACGCTGTTGTCCTGACCACGGGAACATGGTCTGACCGTATGCTCGGTATTCCAGGGGAAACACTTGAAGGAGTTGAAGGGTGTATATCCTTTCTTAGAAGAATCTATTCTAATGACATAGATGAGCTGAGAGAAAAGGTGGCAGTGATCGGAGATGGAAATGCCGCATTTGATCTGGCCAGGACACTTATACGTATCAAAGCCGATGTCACAATACTGTCATGGTTTCCCAGGAATTTGATTCCAGCAGATATAGAGGAGATAAAGGCGTCGGAAGAGGAGGGTGTTGTTATTAAGGACAGCCTTCAGGTAACCGCCTTTACAGGAAAAAACGGCAAATTAGACAAATTGCGTTGCGCCTCAACAAGACCGGGAGAGCCCGATGCCCAGGGAATCCCCTGGCCTGTCATGGTACCCGGAACAAAGCCTTTTGAACTTGAATTTGAGAGGGCTTTTGTTGCAACTGGTCAGGTTGGCGCATTTAAGGGCAAATTAGACAAAGCTGGATGTAATATTACAGCTCATGGCTATATCGAGGCTGATGAATCGTTTTGCACAAATATTTCCGGTGTATATGCGGCAGGAGATGCGGTTTCAGGCCCGTCATCCGTGGTTCAGACTATGGCAACAGGCAGAAAGGTTGCCTTGACGGTTCACAGGAGCATTTCAGGTGAGCAGCATGAAGACGCCATGGTGTTGAGGCGCAGGGACAAAGATTTCCCGGAAATACCAGAAGATATTGCAGTGTTGTCACGACCAGACATGCCGCACAGGCAGCCGGATGCTCGCAGGAATAATTTTTCGGAAGTTGCATTGGGTTACAGTGAATCTCAGGTTGTTTTTGAGGCCGGGCGGTGTCTGCAATGCGGCGTATGTTCACAGTGCCTCCAGTGTGTTGATGCCTGCGGCTCAATCAACGCCGTGAATCATGGAGATTTTCTGGAAGAGATTATTGAAAACGCCGGCGTTATAATTATAGCCGATCCATCTATGGCTACCAGGATTAAAGGGGAGGATGTAATAAGGACATATGGCCCAAAGAGCGCAAAGCCGGATATATACGCTATGATCCTGCGTGGTTATGCGGCCGCTGCTCAGGCCATGATTTTGCTCGGTGGAACCTCGCAACAGTTAAAAGGGCACGGCATTTCCTTTTATCCTCCTGATCCGGGTCTTTCTTCTGATATCCGTCTTGGAATATTTGTTTGCAGGTGCAATGATTCTCTTGGATGGCTTGAGGGGATGAGTGAGTATATTGATGAATTAAGATTACATAAGGATGTTGTCCATACTGAGGCCATGAATTCTGCGTGTATACCTGAAGGTTCATCAAAAATCATAAACACGATTCGCGAAAAGGGTATTACACGCGTAGTTCTTGCATCCTGCGTATGTTGCCCCTTAAATTTTGTATGCAGCGCATGCACGGACCAGAGAAGCAGACTAAAACATGCTTTGTTTACAGGCACGGGAATAAGCCGTTCCATGGTGGAGGCTTGCAATTTAAGGGGAGAGGTTCTGAGACTTGTGAAAAATAATCCTTCCCTGGCTTTAAGCAGGTTTACCGGACTGATAGATCGTTCTATTGAACGCACGAGAAGATTGAAGCCTTTGCCGGCGCTTGTGAGGAACTATAATTTTACAACCGCGGTGATCGGGGAGTCTGAACCTGCTGTTAGCAGCGCTTTTACCCTTGCTCAGGCCGGATTTGAGGTTTTTTTGTTTGGAACCTCTAAAAAACCGCTTACTGAAAAACTTAACCATACAAACATTCACTGCTTTGAGGGGTCTTCGGTAAAGAGGTTCAGCGGCACACTCGGAGATTTTCAGATTTTTATAGATATGGGCGATTCCCGGCGGACCGTACGTGTTGGCGCAGTTATACTTGGTGAAAGATCGAGGGAAAAAATTCAGCATATACACCAGGAAGGGTTGCCGGGCCGTATTATTGCATCATCTTTGCACAAACAAGGAGTTCTTGGGATACCATTCTTTTATCCGGGAGCAACCTCTATTTCAGGACTTTTTCTTGCCGATCCACCCGGAATTAATGTTTCTAAAAGACAAAAAGGGGCTGCTGCCGCAGTTCAGGCCGCGGCCATCATGCCGCGCGGGCCGCGGCAAAGCAAAGGATTTACCGTAGTAGTGGATGAAACTTTATGCCGTGGTTGCGGACGCTGCAGCAGTGTTTGTCCTTATCAAGCCATTAGCTTATGCAAAAATGGTGCTGGAGGATGGTACGCATCCGTTGATGAGGCGCTATGCAAGGGATGCGGCAACTGTATTTCAGTATGTCCGACAAATGCCGCTGACAGTCCATATCGTAATCAGGGTTATCTTGAACAGGCAATTAAGGAACTATTAGAAGAGCC
>CBDAFK010000081.1:0-4433 GCA_965195235.1 uncultured Desulfobacterales bacterium
ATTGGCGTGCGCATACCTGAACATACGGCTGCTTGTGCTCTGGTAAATGCGCTGAACAACCCGATAACAGGAACAAGCGCCAATTTTTCAGGCAAAGCCGGTTGCTCGCAAATCTCAGATCTTGATCCGCTGATTGCAGACGAGCTTGATCAGATACTTGATGCAGGACCGCTGGAAGGCGGCATCGGATCAACGGTCGTCGATGTTACCGGCAATCTGCCAAAAATTTTAAGACAGGGAGCAATTGCTGCAAAGGATATTTTTGCTGTTTTAAGTTAACGCAATTTTATTGACATCCATCTCTATTTTGCCTAAATATTATACTCGTTAACAAAGGTTACGATAAAGATGAAAAGGCTGAACTGTTAAAGGGATGAACGTCCAACACGTGTCCTGGCATAGCATTTGCGGAGCCAGATCGAACTTTTGAACCCTTGAACTTTTGAACCTTGAACCCTGAACCTTGTCCCATGTGCCGGAGTGGTGAAATTGGTAGACGCAGAGGACTCAAAATCCTCCGAACTTTGAGTTCGTGTCGGTTCGATTCCGACCTCCGGCACCAATAAAAATCAACCCGTCTTACCACGCTGACCTTCTGAAATCCTCTTTTTTTGCAGCAATTCTAATTATGCCATTTTGTAGGTTGGGTTGAGGTACGACACGAAGTGAAGCCTGCGCTCAACCCAACACAACTGATTACGCTCAACCCAACCTACCAAAAACTAATCGCTTAACGTAGTTATAATTAATTAAAAAAGCAGGTGATATATTATGAAAATCACACCAATTGAAATTCAACAGCAGCAGTTTAAAGTAAGATTCAGAGGATTTGACGTCAGGGAGGTTGACAGGTTCCTTGAACAGATGACTGATACTTTTGAATTGTTACAGCAAGAAAATGAGAATGCACAAAACGAGATTCGCAGAATCAAGCTCGAAAGCCAGGGATACAAAGAGCGTGAAGAAACATTCAAGCGTGCTATGCTCAATTCCCAGAAAGTACTGGATCAGATGAAGGAAAATGCTCGGAAATCGGCTGAATTAATTGTTGCTGGCGCTGAAGTAAAGGCGGAAAAAACCTTAAACAGAGCTCATAAAAGGCTCGCCCAGTTGCATGATGATATCGCGGAGTTGAAACGGCAGCGGATACAGATCGAAGTTCAGATTCGTTCGATAATTGAAGCACACACGAAACTCCTTGAAATCGGGAATGAGGGGATGAAGGCTATGGATGAGGAAGATGCCAAATTGAAATTATTAAAACACTAAATATGAGCGGCAAATGGCAAAAATAGATGCTTTTTTTAAATTGATGCACGACCAGGGCGCTTCAGATCTTCATCTTGTAGCAGGACAGCCGCCTGTTCTCAGAATAAGAGGCGAGATGGAAAGGGTCAAATATAAGGTGCTTGATAATGATGAGCTTAAGGCCATGCTTTATGAAATTGCGCCTGAAGAAAAGGTAAAGGTCTTCGAGGAAACAGGGGATGTTGATTTTGGATATGAGATACCTGGGCTTGCAAGGTACAGGGCAAATTTCTTTATGCAGAAATATGGCGCTGCCGCGGTTTTTAGAGAGATTCCAGCAGATATATTGACCGCCGAACAGCTTGGTCTTCCTTCTGTTATAACAAAAATGGCTTCCCTTCCAAGAGGTCTGGTTCTTGTGACCGGGCCAACAGGAAGCGGAAAGTCGACCACACTTGCGGCAATAATTGATGAAGCAAATCGAACCCGTAAGGATCATATAATCACTGTCGAAGATCCCATTGAATTTGTTCACAAAAGTCAGAGTTGCATAGTCAACCACCGTGAAGTCGGTCTTCATACAAAGACATTCAGCGCAGCTTTGCGCGGCGCTTTGCGCGAAGATCCCGATATTATTCTGGTCGGCGAACTGAGGGACCTGGAAACCATATCGCTTGCCATAGAAGCCGCATCTACCGGGCACCTTGTTTTTGGCACCCTTCATACATCCAGCGCACCTAAAACGGTTGACCGTGTTATCGAAGTTTTTCCAGCAAGTGAACAGTCACAAATCCGTTCCACACTTTCTGATGGGCTCAGAGCAGTAGTAGCGCAGGTACTGTTTAAAAGGATTGATAAAAAAGGGCGCTGTGCTGCGATGGAGATACTGATAGCAAACCCCGCTGTTCGGAATCTGATTAGAGAAGGAAAAACATATCAAATACCTTCAATGATTCAGACCGGCAAGAAATACGGGATGCAGCTTTTGGATGACGCTATTATGGAACTGTACAAAAAAGGGTGGATAAGCGCTGACGAAGCTTATATGAAATCGAACGATAAAACCAGATTCAGACCCTTTTTAAAGACTCCGCCCACAGATTTTACAGAAGCATAATATCCAAGTGGAGATTATATCATGAAAAAGCAGGAAGTTGACCATATATTGACAAAGATGCTTGATGCTGGCGACAATATTTCCGATCTTAATATAACTGTCGGCAAGCCGTTTCAGGTAGAGAGTTCCGGCGAGCTTATCCCTGTTGAAATAGACCCCCCTTTTCACAAACTCACACCGTTTCAAACCGAAATCTTTGCCCTTAATCTGATTAATCAGGACCATCGCCTTACTGAGACACTTCTATCAGAAGGTTCATGCGATTTGTCATACGAACTTCACGGCAGGGGGCGTTTCAGGGTAAATATCTTTTCTCAGATGGGCAACTATTCGATTGTTTTGCGAAAACTGGAAGCCAAAATTCCCACACTCCAGGATCTAAATCTTCCGAAGGCATTTGAAAAAATGGCTTTGGAGAAAAATGGGATTATCCTGGTTACAGGCGGGACAGGGTCTGGGAAAACAACCTCCCTTGCAGCGGTTCTCAACGAAATCAACGAAACTAAATCGGTTCATGTTGTGACCCTTGAAGACCCTGTGGAATACCAGCATCCGCAAAAAAAGGCCACCTTCAACCAGCGGGAGATGGGAAACGATTTTGACACCTTTGCCAGCGGCCTCAGGGCTGCCCTCCGCCAGGCTCCCAAGGTAATTTTGGTCGGCGAGATGCGTGACAGGGAAACGGTTGAAATTGGCCTTAGTGCCGCGGAAACAGGTCACCTTGTCTTAAGCACTCTTCATACCGTGGACGCAGGGCAAACAATCAATCGTATTCTTGGTATGTTCAGCATAGATGAGGAAAACCAGATTCGTATCCGGCTTGCCGATACTGTCCGCTGGATTGTATGCCAGAGGCTTCTTCCAAAGGTTGGCGGGGGACGTGTTGCCGCCTTTGAAATTATGGGGACTAATCTACGTATAAAGGATACGATTCTGCAAGGCGAATCAGAGGGTAAAACGTTTTATGAAATAATTGGCGCTGGAAAGGCCTTTGGCATGACAACCTTTGACGATTATATAGTAAATTTGTATGAAAAAGGCCTGATCACCGAAGAAACAGCTATGGCCTATGCTTCCCGCAAAGGAATTGTTGGCCGTGGAATCGATTTTGTTAAGAGCGGCCGTGGGGAGGCCACCACAGATATCGAAGATCTGCAGGTTGACAGTGATTACGGAAAAACGAGGAAATAATAATGGATATTGTTTGTAAGCAATGCAAAAGCAGGTTTAAAATTCCGGACGAAAAGATTCCCAAGGGTCAAATTTTTACACTTTCATGTCCAAAGTGCAAAAACAAAATTTCCATTGACACACGCCCATCAGCCACAGCAGAGCCCGTCACAAAAAAGACCATTATCGACGAAGTTGACTCCGGCACTTATGATGCCTCGGAAAAACCTTTTGATTTTTTGGAAGAGGGAGCAGAGACAGCCCTTCTATGTGAGCCGGATCCGGCTGTTAGAGACAAAATCAGGTCTGCTCTGGAAAATATGGGATATAATGTTATCCAGCCGGAGTCTGATAGAGATGCCCTCAAGCAGATGCGTTTTCATGTCTTTGATCTGGTGGTGTTAAGCGAAGTATTTAGCTCTAAAAACCCGGACGAGAATAATGTCATGAAGTATCTGGAACGGCTTCCCATGGCCACACGACGGAAAATCTTTGTGGTTCTTGCTACCAAGCGATTCCGCACCATGGATAACATGGCAGCCTTTAACAAAAGCGTCAACATTGTTGTCAACACAAAAAACTTAGATGAAATAGAAAAAATTATCAAAAGTGGTCTGTCCGACAATGCGGCTTTTTACTGCGTTTTCAAGGATGCCCTTGTTAAAACAGGCAAGGTATGAGGGATTGAGGAATTGAGGAATTGAAATCAGTAGTCCACCGCAGGCGGACCTAAATAGTGTCTGAACGGAAACCCCTCATTTCGTAGGTTGGATTGAGCAATTTTAAAATGTTGGGTTTCGCTGCGCTCAACCCAACCTACAAAATTAAGAATTTACAATTCATAAAATAATGAAGCGAAACCCAACGAAGCTGTATAGGTGACTTTTCGTTCAGACAC
>CBDAFK010000082.1:0-13136 GCA_965195235.1 uncultured Desulfobacterales bacterium
ATATCGGATTACAAGATGCCCGGGTTGAACGGGATTGAAACCCTCTCCAGCATAGCTTCAATAAACCCGGAAATAACACGTATTGTCCTGACCGGTTATGCTACTATGGAAGCAGCGATCATGGCAACAAACGATGGGATCGACGGGTTTTTGACAAAACCTTTTGACAACATTGAACTAAGAGCTAAAATTCGTGACATCTCAATACGAAAACGCCTGAAACAGTTCATATCCGAACAGGTTTACAAAGAGCTAAAGAGCTCATCAGGGGATCTAAAGCCAACCTTCCATGAGGCGACAATCCTGTTTTCAGATATCCGGGGATTCACGAAAACGTCACAGGCGATCTCACCTGAAGCAGTTGTTGCCTTTTTGAACAAACGGTATTTTACACCAATGGGAGAAATAGCTTACAGGTTTCAAGGAACTGTTGATAAGCATATAGGAGACAGCATTATGGTGATATTCGGCTCGCCTGTAATGCGTAGCGATGATACGGTTAGGGCTGTTAAATCCGCTATTGCAATGCAAAAAAAAGCAATAGAGATCGACAGGGAGCTTAGCCAAAAAAACGGTTTAAATCTGAAGATAGGAATCGGAATAGCAACAGGAAAGGTCTTTTCCGGAGTCATGGGTTCATTGAGAAAAAAGGAATTTACCTCGATAGGAATGGCTGTTAATATTGCATCACGACTGCAAAGCATAGCCAAAGAGGGGGAGGTCCTTATAGCCGAAAGCACATTTCAGAAGATATCTGATCAGAAAATTGATAAGCAGTTTGATGTTGAGGCTCTACCCCCTGTAAAGGTCAAAGGCATTGATCAGCCTATTACGATGTATAGAGTAAATGTTTAAGTAGGCGTTCACAGGTTCAAAAGTTCACCGTTCAGGGTTATAAGAAACTTAGATCCGCCTATATGAGGCGGAGTAATCATTCACGGTTGACATGCTTCAATCATTACAAGATTCATTTTAAAAACCGTGAACCCTGGAACCGTGAATCTGAGTAGTCACAATTATTCTTTTATTCTAACCGAGCTGCCGGTTTTTATTTTGTCTCCTGCGACTGAGACGGCTTGAGCCTTGTCAGGATAAACAGCCGTTATCTTTATCTCGCCGGTTTTAAGCCCCGGCAGAAAAAATCTCCCACCATCTTTTCCCTGAATTATCTTTCCGCTCTCATAAACCTCGAGTATATCACCGCGTAAAAGCCCGGCTCTTCTTCCGGAAGAAATTATAATTTTATCATTGGCTGTTGAAACAACATATCCTTTCCAGGGCAAAACCCCGACAGTATCGCAAATCTTTTCGCCCATGGCTTCTGCAATATGTGCCAGGGCATTCTCTATCGCTGTTATATCTTTTGTCTTTTTCGCTTTTATTGACTCAAATACCTGCCCATCAATCTCGCTTTCATAAGTAAAACTCTCGTCAAGAAATTTTGCGCCTGTCTGAGTATCGTAAACTTCACAACTTATAAGCACACGCAAAAAGTTCGTGTCATTTTTGAACCACAAAAGACCCCGTTTTTCTTTATGTGCTATTATATCTATAAAAGCTCCGGTTATAATTGCATTCAGGCCGAGCCGCTGGCCTGCCTTTGCCAGAGCAAGATTGTCAAGATGGCGGGATTGAAGCAATAAGGGTCTAATTAAAAAATCGGGGCATCCAGCATCCCCCGGCTTTATAAGCAGGATGTCGGGGCATTCCCTGTTTATAGTTTCAGCAAGATTTTTCTGGAACAATTCTTCCAGATTCTGATTGGCGCAAAAGGTATAGTTTGCGAAAAAAGAAATTGCGACCTTTTTTTTCATATCATCTGGAGCAGTTATATCCCTGACTATTTTCTTTGTGCTCTTTTTAACAGACGAATATGTGGAGCACCCGGTAATCATAAATATTGAAACCAGAAAAAGGATGCTAACAAAAACAACTCGAATATATGCAGCAGTATTATGAATTCTCATTTTTCCTCTCGTATATTGCGGTAACCGTGGTAGTAATTCCGCCACGCGCTGTAAAATCTCCTGAAACCTCCATCCTCTTTGGAGCAAGCAGACCGACTAAATCATTTAGAATATGGTTGACGAGATGTTCGTAGAAGATACCGACATTTCTGAATTGTAACATATAAAATTTTAGCGATTTTAATTCAACAAGCTTCACATTTGGCGTATATTTAATTGTTATGCATCCAAAATCCGGAAGACCGGTCATAGGGCATACCGATGTGAACTCAGGTTGCTTTATTACAATATCAATATCCCTTTGGCCCTTATATTTGTACTCCAGAGCAGTCAGGATGTCTGTTTTCACTATATCCGGCTTGTCTGTCTTATAGCTGACCCGTTTTTTCAGCATATTGCAAAAACCTCATGGTAAAAAATAAATCAAAACATTCGAGATGGCTATTACCTGAAATGAACGATTAGCCATTAGCTTTTAGCTATTAGTTAAACTATATCAAGATATTATTACCTCAATTGAGCTTTTAGCAGTTAGCTTTCAGCTAAGAGCTAACCGCTAATGGCTAATAGCTTTAATCAAACAGCTAACCGCTAATTGCTAAGAGCTTATCTTAGGTACGAATGCATATTTCATAAGAGCTAACGGCTAATTGCTAACAGCTAATCGCTTAACGTAGCTATTAATAGAAAATATAATGCTTTCTGTCAATCAGACTATGACACCGGCGGTCAAATAACTTGACACAAATAATCCTTTCTGCTAACAAGCCAAAATTACTAACAAAAAAAGGATATTTAAAATGAGCTCTTCCATTGATGAACAAATTCTAAGGGCATCCAAGGAAATAGTTGTCAAATTCATAGAAGCGGGAAGAATTTCCCCGTCCGGTTTCCCTGAAATTTTCAAAACCATTTATTATTCAGTCAAAGAAACGGTTAATGGTTCAGAAAAGACGCCCAAACAAAAAGATAAATAAGAACCAGCTTTTTACGAAGCCATCAAACCTGATTGCCTTTCAATCTTCCTTTGCAGAGCTTTCTTTAATGCTGATTCTGATCCATATAAAATCAGCCGTTTTTTTGCCCTTGTAATGCCGGTGTATATAA
The DNA here is from genome assembly GCA_965195235.1 of uncultured Desulfobacterales bacterium. GTDB lineage: Bacteria > Desulfobacterota > Desulfobacteria > Desulfobacterales > ETH-SRB1 > Desulfaltia. The sequence continues at coordinate 3,075 of CBDAFK010000082.1, forward strand.
TCTCTCTCGTTAACAACCTGTGATTATCATTGTCAGGCAACACAACAAGCACATCATCAAATTCAGATCCCTGGCTTTTGTGTACTGTCATGGCAAAGGCATACTCCCATGACGGCAACTGATCAATGCTAAAGCTGATAAAGGAATCAAATCGCTGAAAAAATGCCCTGTAATCTCCCCTTCTGCTTTTTATTACAACGCCGATATCTCCGTTAAACAGATCTTTTGAATAGTCATTACGTGTTATGATAATGACAGCGCCGGCAAAAATATTCTCTCCTGCCCAGAATGCCGGCTCCAATTCAAAACCCAAACATTGATTGATTATGCTGTTTATCCATGTGCAACCATAAATGCCATTGCGCAGGATTGTTAAAATTCTTCCGCATCCAACCACATGAAAAATCCGGTGTAAAATATTCTGGCCTGCTTTAGAAGTCAGGAGTTCATCAGACTCCATTTTCTCTGATTCAAATATTAACTCCTTATAACTTATATTATCCCCATGCATTCGGCTTATATAATGATCCAGCACCCATGAATGCAGATGATGCTTCCATTGATTTAAGCTTGTGCTTTGTACAAATGCCCATTGATCCTCTTTGAGTTGAAGAGCCGAGTCAAACAAAACCGGTTCGTATTCCGGGCACTTTCCCTGATTGATTTGTTTTGCAACCTGCAGCAGGTTAGCGCCGGATCGATATACATTCCTTAGCAGAACCACTCGATCCGTAAACTCGGTAGTCTGGTCAGGAATCATTTCCGCAAAAACAGCGCCTGCTTCCACCGAGGGCAGTTGATCTTTATCGCCCATAAAAATAAGCCTGGTCTTTGCAGGATCGATTGCCTGTAAAAATTTATCCATCATGACAACATCGATCATTGATACTTCATCCACAATTAGAACTGATGCCTGCAGGGGATTGGTATCCTTGTAATGGAAATCATTTTTATAGGCTTTGTATTTTAAAATCTTATGTAATGTGGCGCCTTTCAGCTCTAACAGCTTAATATCTTCATGAGACGGATTTGCTATTGTGCTGATATTGCCGGATATTGTTTCAGTCATCCTTTGCGCTGCCCTGCCGGTGGGCGCTGCAAGTAGAATCTTTTCTATATCTATCCTTTCTGTATCTATTCGGGCCCTTACAAGGCAGCGGAGGATATTAACCATAAGAGAAGTTTTGCCTGTTCCAGGGCCGCCCGAGACAATCGAAAACTGGGAACTGAGAGCTAGTTTTATCGCATTAATTTGATGCGGATCTTTTATAAGCGGAGCTCCGTTTTTTGAAACACGGAGAGAAAGAGGTTCGGTCATTATCTCATTTAAAAGATTTATTTGCTGTTTTTTATCAAGCTTAAGGGTTGATTTTGCCTGCAAAATAGTTTTTATGCGATCTTTCAGCCTGCTTTCATGAAAGTAAAACTTTTGGAAATATAAATATTTCTTTTCAGCAAACTCATATAAAACAAGGGGCAGATACAAAGAACAATCTTTCGCGATAAGGTTATTATATTTATTGCCGGCAAGATTGGTCAGAAATTGACCGGCAATTTTTTCGGCCTTATCTTTTTCCATAAAAATTTGCAGCCTTGAGACCAAGCTGTTTTTATTGAGGCTTAAACACAGACTTCCTTCCTGCAATACCGCAAACATAGCCATTAATACCGCAAAAAGAGGCAAATCGTTTTCATAACCGCTGAGTTCACAAAGATCTCTGATTGTCATACAATCCAGCGCAGAAAGCTCACCTATATTATGCATTCCAGTAATATTATTATATTCCAACATTTGCCGTAAAAGCCGTTGTTTGTCTGTATTAAGATGAGTCATAAATCCTTTAACTCTCTTTCCAGCCGGTCTAAATCGCCTAATTTTTTACCGGGAACATAGTAGATTCCGTTTTCGGTGCCTGGTTCCATCCCTCGTAAATAAAAATAAAATACTCCTCCAAAATCTTTTGCAGGATTAAACCTGTTGCCCAAAGTCTGTTTTAACCACCGGATAAGGGCTATACTGTATAATTTGTATTGCAGATGATAGTTGGCATGATTCATATTTACTTCCATGGCATCTCGGGAATACCCTTCTTCTATGTAGTTTGATTTCCAGTCTGCTATATAATACTTGCCGGCATATTTAAAAATCAGGTCTATAAAGCCTTTGATAAAATCGTTTGTTATTTTGCAATCCGGAATTTTTTTATTGTGATCAACTGGCAGCGAAAAGGGATAATAGAATTCAATCTCATGCAGCCGATCCTCTTTCCTGAGTCTGCCGAGAACAAATTCATCATCGATAAATCTGACAGGGGTTATAAGTGTATTTGAAAGCATCCGGCAGATATGCTGCTGCCAGCATTTATCCACCCTGTAAATATCCATTTGCCGCAGGATGATATCCCCGATTTCAGGATCATCAATTAAACTGCCGCCATTATTTGTTTGACATTTTGCTTTTGCATAAACTGTTTCAAAATCTATAAACTCTAATATATTGTGGAGCATAGAGCCGATCTCAGTGCCGCCGGGCATTTCATCGGGAGTTATGTCAGCAGCAGCTTCAATTTTCTGCGAAGCAAAACTTTCATCATCTTCTTTTGATTTTTCATGCAAAGTCAGAAAGACGTTTCCTTGCTTTACATTTTCATGGAAGTAAGAACTTTTGTAATTAAGGCTGGAAAAGGATTCCAGTTTTATTTTTTTGTGAATAAAATTCAAGGTAAAAGGAAAAGGTTTTGCAGCCTCTTTTTTTTCTATTACAGAAAGATGTCTTTGCTCATTCTGCATCATTGAAACCTTTGCCATACGCCATTTATCAGGTGAAAGCCACAGAATGTTTTTCTTTTCATCATCTTTGGAAAAAGCATTTGACAGGGCAGGAGAAAGCAGGCTGCACACAGGCCCTACCCATGAATATTTTTTATCATAAGGATAATATGGAAGATAAAGTTTATGCTGAGCCCGTGTGGAAGCAACATAATAAAGACGTTTATCTTCATCTGTCTTTTCAAGAAAGTGTTCTTCCTTTCCGCTTTGTCTCGAAAGATCGATTATTTTAATTACCTTATGTAGGTTGTTCTTCTCCACGATCTTGTGATATATATAACAATTGTCAGAATCAGCAGACCTTTGAGTTAACCCGCCTGCAATAAAAACCACAGGAAATTGAAGCCCCTTGCTGACATGCATGGTCATTATCCGGACCTTTTCCTCCTCGGTTTCAATTTGATGAATATCAGCATCCTCATCAGCGCTGACAGTATCTTTCCTGTAGCCGTCAAGCATTGACGTTATCTGCCTGAAATCCAGATTTTTCAGATAGGCCATTTCTTCAAGATGCTCAAATATCTGCCGGTAATTTGTGTATTTTCTGTCCCAGGAAACCTTTTCCGACTCACGAAAAAGCAAACCGGAATCATTAATTAATGATTGAAAAAGAACGCTCAAGTTGCGTGACAGCGCATATTCATTCCACTTGAAAAGCAGTTGTTTTAATGGATGCAAATGAGGCAATTGTTCATAAGCATACAAATCAGCAGATTTAAATTCAAAAAAAGGGGTTAAAAGCGCTTTTTTTACATCAGCGCTGTTGCCGGGATCCAGGATTGCGCGAAAAACCATACTTAAATAAAGGGCTTCGTCAGACTGAAAAAGACCCGGTTTCTTATAATATGTATATGGAATTGCAAGGTTTAACAGCTCCGATTCTATTAAAGGCACATCCGATTTTGCGCGAACAAGAATGCAAATATCACCAAAACTCAGCTTCTTTTCTTTTTTCACCCCCACCCTGCCCTCCCCCTTCAAGGGGGAAGGTTTGGGAGGGGGTGTTAACTTGATATTACCGCAGCCGATCAGATGCCGGATTTCTTCGGCAATGAACTTTGCAAGTTGCAGTTTGGCAAGGCTGTGAGATGATGCATTGCTGAAATCCACGATGTTCAGCGCGCCGCGTCCGGATTCGTCTGAACTCAATAATGTCAGCCTGTCCTTTTTTTCCGGAAAGCCCGCATCCTGATAACATATATCAAATTTGCCTGCCTGTTTTTCTGGCTTAAACCACTCTTTTCTGCCAAACAGGCTGTTAAATGCATTGATTAGTTCAGGTTCTGAACGCCAGTTGATATCCAAAATATATAAATTGGCTTTCTGCTGTTTTGATAATTCCTCTATTTCATTTTTTGCATTTAAATAGGCAAAAACATCTGCCCCGCGAAAGGAATAGATAGCCTGCTTTGGATCGCCGATAAGAAACAGGACGTTGCCTGGATTTATTTCAGAGTCCGGATTTTGACTGTCTAAGAATATTTTTTTGAAAATCTTCCATTGAACAGAATCCGTGTCCTGGAATTCGTCAACAAATGCGACCTTATATTTATTTCTGAGCATTTTGAGTAAAGGGCCTGAATTGTCATCATACAGAGCCTTTTCAACAAGGTTGATCATATCATCAAAACTAATCCGGCCTTTCTTTGCTTTTGCCTGGCTTACCTCATTTTGAAGCTGATGGATTGTCTCAACCGCAAGCATTTGCTTTAGATTGGCCGAAGTTTCTTCTATTTTTTCAAGCACGGAAACTATATTTTCCAGATTGGGACAAACTTCCGGATTCGCCCCTTTTTTTAACCATTTGTCCGGGACAAGACATTGAATGCCCTGCCTTTGTTTCGATTTTGCGCCTTGAATTTGAGAGATAAGATTCTGCAAGCCTGCAACATCAATATTTTTGTCATCAATACTGCTCAGATAATTTTCAAGAGGAATTACTATTTTGCTTAATAAAGACTTCTTTGTTGAAGCATTTATATTTAATTTTTCAAATTGTTCGGAAAAGCATTTCTGTGCGCCTGTCAGGGTTTTTAATTTTAGAACCAGCGCCTTTACTTCATTTTGAAGCTGTTTAAAACTTTTGCCTTTAATATCCGGCAAAAGAAGATCACCGGCATTTGCGCGAAATGTTTTTCCTGCTATTGTCAGCGCTGTATTGCTGAACTTACGACTTTCTTTTTTTGTGCTAAAGCCGGAGCATTCCAGAATTGCAGGCAGATCTTCCCCATATTTCTCAGGCCAGGTTTTTCGCATCTGTTCTTTGAGCTTTGCTTCAAAAACAGGCCGATCATCGATCAGCTCGCTTTTAAAAAGCACGCTGTTTTCAAATGCAAAATCGCTTAAAACAGTCCGGCAAAAACCATGTATGGTAAAAATAGATGCTGTGTCAAATGTATCTAAGGAATCTCTCAGCCTTTTAATAACCCTGGGATCGTTTGCATCTTTTAGTTCCTTTTCAATCTTTTCACGTATGCGGATCTTTAATTCGCAGGTTGCTTTTTCAGTAAAGGTAACGAGAAGAATATTTTCCAGAGCAATCTCGCTGTCTTCTTTCAGAAGCCTTACAACCAGGTTTTCAATTATATAGGTTTTGCCTGTGCCTGCCGATGCTTCTATCAGCCCGTGCTTTTTAAGGTCGATCTCTTTACAGTCTTTGATTGTTTTTAAAAGCATTGTAATACTTCTTTAAAAATATATTTTTGACAGGATTTACAGGATATTCAGGATTAAAACATCAAAAATTCGATCTGTTCAATGGTTCAAATGTTTTTCTCGTTCCCATGCTCCAGCGTGGGAATGCATACCACATGGATTGCCACGCCGAAGCATGTCAACCATGCAAGAAACGACACACAAAAATGTAAACCGTCAAATGAAGGTTGCCTGTGTTGTTCTTGATTTATCTTGATTTTAAAATAATTTGAAGAGCGGAGCGACATCATTATTCGATGTTGGACGTTCGATCTGGCTTCGAAAACACTACGCCAAGACACGTGTTCGATGTTGGACGTTCATCTTTTTTCGTTATTCTTGATTTTTGTTGCCATGCCACATTAAGCACAATACGTTGTGGTTGGTAATTAAATAATACACAACCTTTTTAAGCGAATAGCACGTATTTACAATATCTAAATACATATTATATGTTTTATGCGTGATTGGTCAAACCAAAAAAATCAGAATTTTTTAAGCCGGTTTTAGAATTTCGATTATGGCAACAATCCGTCCTGAACCCGATCCTGTATCTGACACCTTCCAAACTGCCTATACAGGCATCATGCTTTGCCTTGCTCACATCCATTCCAGCTAATAAAAGTCCGCTTTGCTTAATATATTCTTTACGTTTCTTCTGATTTCTGTCATAATTTTTCAGGTTTATGAGTATACCTCACAAAACATGCAATTTGAGCTCTTATGCAAGCTTTAGAGGGAGGAATCAAAATGAATACACTTGAAATAGAGAAAATGAGTACGATAGATCGTCTTCAGGCTATGGAGGCTCTTTGGGATTCGTTTATGGGAGAAAAATCCGAAATTGATTCCCCGGAATGGCATCGGGACATTCTCGAAGAGAGGAAAAGAAAGATCAAAAACGGTAAAGCAGAATTTATTTCTCTTGAAGAGTTAAGAGCGAGTCGTAAATCATGAGAATTAAAGACGTCGTTACATTGAAAGAGGTTGTTAGTGACCTGAACGACGGAAAGGCTTTTTATGATCAAAGAGAAACCGGCGTTGGTGATTATTTTTGGGATAGTTTAATCGCTGATATCGAATCTCTAAGAATCTACGCAGGTATTCATAATAAAAGGCATGGTCTTCATCGAATGCTTGCCAAGCGATTCCCCTATGCCCTTTATTACGAAATTGAGGATGAAATTGCTTATATTGTCGCCATCTTACCCATGCGTCGCAACCCTGTATGGATTAAGAGAAAGTTGGAAGAAAGAAGCTAATCGGGTAGCTGAGGGTTTTTCTCTCTCAGCCCACACAACACCCAGCATGCAGACCCCCTGTTTCCAATAGCACACACGTACTCGTGTACGCAGCCAGTGATCCAATTTAGGTTAAACCTAAGTTGAGCGATTTTTTGCGAAGATATGTGCTGAGATCTTGATGCATAAGGATTTGCAAAAACCGCAGGCATACCCGTGGATATGTCGAGGATTTTTGCGAAGCCTTTATGCGCAAGAGATCGGCGCAGATCGAGTAAAAAACCGCTCAATTTAGGTTAAAAAGGAATGCTATTATGTTTCGGGAAAGTCTAAACAAAATAATCCAGGGAAAAAATCTAAACGAAACGGAAATGTCTCAAATGATCACCGAGATTTTTTCCGGCAATATTACAGACGCACAGATTGGCGCTTTTATGGCAGCTCTTGCCACAAAAGGTGAAACCTTTGAAGAACTGGCCGGCGCAGCCCGGGCTATGCGAAGAAAAGCTGTGCGCATTCAAGTGTCAGCGCCAACAGTGGTAGACACCTGCGGAACCGGCGGAGACGCTTCGCAAACCTTTAATATATCAACTACAACCGCTTTTGTAGTCGCCGGCTGCGGCGTTACTGTAGCCAAACACGGAAATCGTTCCATTTCAAGCAGGTGCGGCAGCGCCGATCTTCTCGAAACCATGGGAGTTAAAATAGACATAAATCCTGAAATAGTGGAAGAGGCCATTCAAGAAACAGGCATCGGGTTTCTCTTTGCGCCGCTTTATCATGGAGCAATGAGACATGCGGCCAAAGCAAGGAAAGAGCTGGGAGTCCGCTCTATTTTCAACATGTTAGGACCTCTTACAAATCCTGCCGGAGCAAATTGCCAGCTTCTTGGGGTTTATGCGCCTGAATTAACGGAAATGTTTGCAAACGCCCTTCGTCTTCTGGGCACAAAGAGGGCTTTTGTTGTCCACGGTCATGACGGGCTTGATGAAATAACAGTATGCGCCCCTACACGCATCTCGGAACTAAATGATGGTCTTATTCGCACCTATGATATTACTCCTGAACAATTTTTCGGAAGCCAGGCAAATCCTGAAGCTCTTACAGGAGGAGATCCTGAAATGAATGCTGAAATAACCCGGAAAATCTTTAAAGGAGAAAAAGGGCCAAAACGTAATGTAGTATTAATAAATGCTTCGGCCGCCCTTGTTGCCGCGGGAAAGGCAAAAGATTTTGAGGAAGGAATCAGCCTTGCAAAAGCTTCCATTGACAGTGGAGCTGCTGCCGCAAAGCTTGATCGTCTTACCGAATTTACCAAGGAAAATGGATAATAATAAAATAAATCACGAAAGCACGAAATATAGAAAGCACGAAATATAACAAAGATTAAAGCAACTAAAGTTAAGCAATAGTCCCGATAGGACGGGGCTTTTTTCAAATTCATCAAGTTTCGTGTTTTCGTATTTTCGCGCTTTCGTGATAAATAATTTATTTTTGGTTCTAATTTGACCATATTAGGAATATATAAAGATGAAAACCGATTTTCTGACAAAAATCGTTGAACATAAAAAAGAAGAGATTGCTGCGGCTAAGAAACATATTCCTGAAAGCAGCCTGCGTAAAAAAGTGGTTATGCGTGGCAAAAGGCGTATGTTTTATAAAAAACTTGAGCGCCCGGGCTCATCAGGAATAAATATTATCGCTGAGATAAAACGGGCATCTCCATCAAGGGGGGAGATATGTCCTGATCTTAACCCTGCTGCATACGCCCGGCAATATGAAGATGGAGGAGCTGCGGCTCTGTCCGTGCTTACAGATCGAGCATTTTTTAACGGCTCTATTGATGACCTGAAAAGAGCGCGGGAAGCCGTGACAATCCCGGTTCTCAGAAAAGATTTTTTGATTTCATCATACCAGATTTACGAATCGTCTGTTATCGGGGCCGACGCTGTCCTTCTTATTGCCCGCATTCTGTCACAGGAACAAATGCAGGGTTATTTGAGTCTTTGCGATGAAATTATGATGGATGCCCTGGTTGAAATACATTCGGAAAAGGATCTGGAAGCTGCCACCCTGGCAGGGGCGCGGCTGATCGGGATTAATAATCGTGATTTAAGCACATTTAAAACCGATATCAATACAACAACTCGCATGGCATCTCTTCTCGAAGAAGACCAGGTTGCCGTTGCAGCAAGCGGAATCAGGACACGAAAAGATATAGAACAAATACAAAATGCCGGTATCTGGAACTTTCTAATCGGAGAAAGCCTTGTGCGGTCATCAAATCCAAAGGCTTTTCTGATGAATCTTATGGGGAAAAAGTAGCTCTGTGGTGAAAGATTAAATTGATTCTATCAACGATGAACCTGAAACAAAAAATAGAAAATGACAGCAGACCTCAGGTCAAGGTGTGCGGCTTTACCCGTGTTGAAGAAGCATTGGAATGCGCGGCGTTAGGAATTGATGCAATCGGATGTGTCTTTTTTCCCAAAAGCCCGAGGCATGTAACCGAAAATCAGGCAAGAAAAATATGTATGGCTGTATCAGGCAAGGTAAAAACAGTAGGTGTGTTTGTGAATGAAACATTTGACAACATAATGCAAAAAGTAAATTATTGTTGCCTGGACTGTGTTCAACTTCACGGCGAGGAATCACCCGAGCTGGTCAGCCGGCTTGTTCAAGAAAGTATTCTGGTGATTAAAGCCTTATTTGCCGAAGGCAGACCCTCGCTTGAGGAGGTCGCAAATTACCAGGCATCCGCATATCTTGTAGAATGCGGCAAAGGCCGGCTTCCGGGCGGCAATGCCCTTGAGTGGAACTGGGGAAAGGCGCGCGACTTTGGCAAACAATATCCGTTTATCCTGGCAGGAGGACTTGCGCCCGAAAATATCGCTCATGCCCTAACCGCAAGCGCACCGGACGCTGTGGATGTCAGTTCAGGCGTTGAGTCCAGCCCAGGAAGAAAGGATTCCGGCAAAGTAAAGTCATTTATTGATGCTCTGTCACGGTGTTCCGATAAAATAGACAGGACAAATATAAGGAGAATTTTTTAATGGGCAACAAAGAAAAACCTACTCAAAATATTAAACAATTTACAGCAGGAGAATACCCTGATTCAAGAGGCCATTTTGGTCTCTACGGGGGACGTTACGTTGGAGAAACCCTGATGCCGGCTTTATTAGAACTGGATGAAGCCTATAACAAAATAGTTCCTGATCCGGGTTTTCAGGGCGAATTCAAAAGATTGCTTCGCAATTATGCAGGCCGTCCAACGCCGCTTTTCTATGCTAAACGATTA
>CBDAFK010000083.1:0-12496 GCA_965195235.1 uncultured Desulfobacterales bacterium
CCCCCTGCTATTTGACGGCACACCTTCCATCTGCAGAAGAAATCTCTTCATCTCTAATCCGCCCCCGAAATTTCCCAAATAGCCGGTGGATTTTACTACACGGTGACAGGGTATGATAAGCGGAAAGGGGTTTCTGGCAAGCGCCGAGCCAACAGCCCTTGCGGCTCCGGGGGCAAGAATTCTGTCAGCCAGGCGGCCATAGCTGATTACCTTTCCTCTTGGTATCTGTCTGGTTTCGAGTAAAACCTTCTTTTGAAAATCATAACACAGAGTCATATCTATAAGTTCAAGTGAAAAACTCACAGGAGAACCTTTTAGGAAATTTTGTATTTGCAGGCAAAGTTTTTTCAGCTTTTCGTGCGACTGTTCTGAGGCGCCCGGACAGTTTTTGCTTATTGTTTTGCTAATGGGAATATCTTTTTGGGGAAGCATGATATGTATGATCAAAGGATCGGCGTTTTTTTGAAGCCATAGTATGCCGATTTCCCCCAAAACGGATGGGATTAGCTGATAAAAAACCTTGAATGTTTTGGAATTCATGCAAATATTCCTTTACACGATAACAGACTCAATTTAGAAGTGATGAATTCGTAAAAAGTCGTCACTCCGGTGAAAACCGGAGTCCAGATAGTCTGTCCGCCAACGCACTCTGGCGGACTTGAAAGGACTGGATAGCGCTAATGCTTCACTACGTGCCCGGCTTTCGCCGGAATGACGGAAAAGGACGTTTTTCGACTTTTTACGAATTCATCATAAATTAGATGACTTATGATAAAAATTATCATATAAATCTCTTATGAATAATACTGTATTCAACATTACCATCATTGGCGCCGGAGTGGTCGGCCTTGCAGTTGCCGAAAAGCTTTCTGCTCAATACAGCGATGTATTGGTTGTAGAAAAAAACCGGTCCTACGGACTCGAGACAAGCAGCCGGCATAGCGGAGTTATCCATGCAGGCATTTATTACACGCCCGGCTTTTTAAAGGCAGCCTTCTGCAGACAGGGAAACCACCTTTTGTACGAAGTTTGTAAAAAAAGGAATATCCCCCATAAAAGATTGGGCAAACTCATAGTTGCCGCAAATGATGATGAAGCGCATGAACTGGAACAAATTAAAAAACGCTCTGAACAAAACAAGGTTATGGATCTGTGCTTTCTTTCACAAAATCAAATCCGCTCCCTTGAACCCAGGGTCAGGGCAAAGGTTGCCCTGTTTTCTCCTTCCACCGGCATCATTGATTCACACAGGCTCATGCAATCCTTTTATATCAATGCAGAGTCAACTGGCGCCATTGTTGTTTTTAATTCAAAAATAACCAACATGTATTTCGACAACAATAACTATGAATTGGAAATCAACAATGATTTCCGGTTTAAAACAAGGATATTAATAAACTGCGCCGGTCTTTTTGCAGATAAAATCAGTTCTCTCATTGGAATAGATATTAATAAACAAAAATATTGCTTGAAATATTGCAAGGGCAATTACTTTTCTGTTTCTCCTGGCCCCGGGATTCGCCATCTTGTGTATCCTGTGCCTCAAAAGGGAAATGAGGGCCTTGGAATTCATGCCACCTTAGACATTGACGGCCGTGTGCGATTCGGGCCTGATACAGAGTATGTAGCTGATCTGGATTACAGTGTTGACAATGGAAGAAGGGAATCTTTTTTCAGGTCTATCAGGAGATACCTTCCAGGAATAAAGAAGGAAGGTCTGCGCCCTGAAATGTGCGGAATAAGGCCCAAACTTCAGGGGCCTGGGGAACCATATAAAGATTTTGTGATTAAGGAAGAACGAAAACTCGGGTATCCGGGTCTGATTAACTTAATCGGCATAGAGTCGCCTGGCTTGACATCCTGCATACCAATAGCCCGATATGTTTCATCGCTGGTCCAAGGGCTTGGGGATGTCCAGTTTGATTGAAGCCTCTTTATATTATGCCTGATTTAATTTAAGAGATTGGACACAATAAATACAAAATGGAGATTTAAGTGAAAGCTTCTAATTTCATAAAGTTAATTATGCTTTTTGCGATACTTGCGGCAATTTCTTTTAACAATAGTGTATATGCGGATGAAAACTCTACTGAAGCAGGTCCCGCAGACTCCCGGCTGTTTACGGAATCCGGCGTTATTACAGGTTTCAGCAGCAGCAATATTGATGAAGGTAATTATCAACCCATTTTGCTGATCTGGCATATGAGCATCGATCTGAATAGATTTTTTCATGCACTAAAAGACTGCAAGGGTAAATTCTCATTATATCTCGAACCCCAGATTAACCCTGTTGTCAATCCTGAAACAGATATTGAATGCGGAATAGGGCTGGGATTTAAGTTCATGTACCCGGTTACAGACAGTTTATCCACATATATCCTGGGAAGCGCCGGCCCTCACTATATATCGGTAAACACAAAAAAATAGGCCAACGGCTTTATGTTTTCCGATATCATAGGCGCTGGATTCTATTATTTTCTTACGGAAAAATCAGCAGTTAACGTGGGATACAGATTCCGGCATATGTCCAATATCGGGCTGGCAAAGCCCAACCACGGCATTGACAACCATTTTGGAACAATCGGGTATTCAATATTTTTTTAATAATTGATTAAGCGGCTCATTTGCTCTTTCAGCCGCTTCCTGCTTTTTTAGCTTTCTTCGCGCGTCCTGCCAAAAGGTTGCCGTCAGCAAAAATTTCGCCGGCACTAATTAACAGCATTGTTGCAGGCATGGGCGAAATCTTCGGGATAATGCCCGATAATCCAGCGATATAGCCACTGACTGTAAGTCCCTGGTGATTTAGGATGACGGGGAATAAAAGTGTACATAAGCCGCTGGTCACTGTCCGGGTTATCAAACCGCTTGGATGTTTCGTAACAAACTATCATTTCTACACCCAATTTTTCCAGCATCCTTACAGTTGTCAAAATAGCCATGTCCAGAGACCTCCTTACTGTGGAATTCGCCTCAAGGATATTGCCGCACTTTGTTGTGGCCATAATTTGTACTTCTCCTTGAGAGCGCTGGGCTTTGGGTACAAAAGCTATGATGTTTTCGTCCTGATAGAAAATAAGGCTTTTTGCCTTGTCTTTTCTACCATCCATTCTCCTGTTATTTTTTATGGTATTAATGTATGTTTCAAAGAAGTTCTTGCCGGTTTCGCTTCTGAACTTGCGGCAGAAGAGAGATACTTCATCTCCTTGAGTATAGGTTGGAAAGAAAGTGTGGCTCTCATCATTTTTTCCATTGATAAAACTAGGGGTATATTTGGGCATTAGGGCAAATTGCTGGTGTATTTGCTGATGAGAGCCATTGAGGCGATATCCTGAAGGAGATAAATCAAATCCGAAATTCCATCCCCACATTGATGCGTTAAAGGGCAAATTAGTTTTATCTTCTTCATTAGGCATTGTGGTTTCGAGAAGTTGTATCCGCAAAGACTCTAACTCCTCTTCTGTGAGAGTACGTTTTTTTGCGGGAACTGAAATGCCCAAGCTCTGGGCGAGCTGTGTGTAAACTCTCTGGTAGTATAAATGTCTGAGACCGATTAAATCCTCTTTCTTAAGCGCTTCGATTTTATACCTGATGGAATCATATGCCATATTTGCTGCATAATGTCCCCATGGGATATAGCTGTTTTCTCTCAGATATTCCCATATGTGAGTGCCGGCAGAGTTTCTATACTCTCCCACAATTTTATTAGGGCCCTGGATCCCTGGGATAAGTACCATTGCCTGCTTATAAGTATCTGGTAAAAAAGAATTGTTGGATACGATTTCAAACAGATGGTGGTTTTTAATTGCCGGCCTGATTTCTCCATTTTTTGTCTTTTCATATTGAATACCAGCAGGCTTTCCAGTATATGGATCAAACTCAAACAAGCACGATTTCCTGGCTAACTTTACAAGCAAATCTGCGTCTGTGGACATTCTGCCCAATGATATAATAAGCGGATTATCGTCTTCGAACTCATTTATATCGGCTTTTAATTTCAAAGAGTCATGTTTGTTAATAATATCAAAAGGATTCGCATTTTCTATTTTTTTATCAGCGCTTGACTTCAATATAAAAGTAGCGCCCATAAAAGGAAACGGGTTGGAGATCTCGAATACCCAGTCCGCGTTATCAATTGTTACATCATTTGCGGGAAAGTTAATTTTGTTTTCAACAGCGGTCTTGCCGTCAATATGTCCAAGCGTTGCAATGTGATCTTTTTCCCTGAGATTGACAACTGTATAATCAGGCTTGTGAATGCCGTAAACAAATTCACCAGAAGGCGATATGCAGGTCCTTACAGACAATTCATTCATGTATTTTCCTTTTGAGCAATAAAGATTTATTTAGCCGTTCACGGCTTACGTATGCATTCCCACGCTAAAGCGTGGGAACGAGGTATCTTGAAAAAACTTCTCATTCTCGGACAGCCTCCTGGCGGACTCGAAATGACAGTTTTGCCTAATTTTCGTTCAGGCACTAATTAAAGCAATCCTTGTTCTTATGTCAAGGTTTTGATAGCAGGGGCATTAATACCATAAACGCTAAGTTGTTTTTACCCAAGAGGAACTGAAGAAAAAAATGAGCATCGAACGGATTAAAAGATGAACATCGAACATCGAACGTCCAACATCGAATTTTGAATGAAAAGAAAAAAAGAAGCAGGAAGGCAGAACCAACAACTCTGAACCTCTGAACCTTTGTTTCTCATTTGATGTTTGTTTTTTTCATTCGATGTTGGACGTTCGATGTTCGATGTTGGACGTTCATCTTTCAAAACAACTCCGTATGGCATAAATGCACCCTGTGAACGTTTACAAAATAACTTAACGCTTATGGTCGTTAAGGCCAAGCACAAAGCTTTACCTCGTTAAATAATGCTGAGCGCTTTGGCTGAAATGATGATAGGAAAAATTCTATATCGAAATTTTTAATTTATTATTGTATAGAACCTAAAGTAATCGGTTCCAGGTTCAGGGTTCAGGGTTCAGGGTTCAAAGGTTATAGCCTACTTTACATAGGTTCACGGTTCGGGGTTTACAACCTTTGAACTTCTGAACCTCTGAACCCGTGAACGGTTACGATAAAACAAATTAGGATACAAAAATGAATATGCTAATTAAAATTGTTTTATCCCTTTTCTTTATATATCTTGCTTATTGTTGCCTTCTTTTTCTGATGCAGCGACAAATTTTGTTTCCCCGTCATCAAATCGTAATGCCTTCAAATGCAGAGTACAATATTCCGGGTATGGAGAAAATCTGGATAGAAACGATTAGCGGAAAAATAGAAACATGGTTTCTGCCACCTGAAAGTAACCAGCCTTCACCTGCAATTATTTTTGCGCATGGAAATGCGGAGGTAATCGACATGTGGCCGGCAACACTAAACAGGTTCACTCAACTCGGAATCGGGGTATTGCTTGTTGAATATCCCGGTTATGGAAGATCAGAAGGGTCTCCTTCTCAACGCAGCATTACCGAAGCTTTTGTTGCGGCCTATGATATGCTGGTTACACGCAAGGATGTGGATTCTTCAAAAATTATCCTTTTCGGACGCTCAATCGGCGGGGGCGCTATATGCACTTTGGCAACACAACGGCCTTCAGCCATGCTTGTCCTTAAGTCAACGTTTATCAGTATCAAGTCAATGGCGTCAAAATACCTTGTTCCCGGTTTTATTGCGCCGGATCCATTTGACAATCTTTCGGTTGTTCGCTCATACAAAGGGCCGGTTCTGATAGTTCACGGAAAAAACGACAAGCTTATCCCATACAAGCACGGACTTACCCTCTATAAAGCAGCTCAGCAGGGAACACTGCTTGCCTATGACTGCGGGCATAATGATTGCCCTCCAGACTGGGACAAATTCTTTCAGGATATAGAACCGATACTTCATAAAATGAACTTAGCGCCCTTCGGGCGGACATTTGACAGGATAACAGGATACTCAGGATAATAAAATCTTGTTAATCATAAAGTCATAATCCCAAATAGGGCAAAATTAATCAATATTAGCCATATGCTAATAAACTAAAAATAAATTGATGACATCAATTTCCAGCAACACAACAGAAAACAAAAAACATCAGCATTCTGTATTAATAGGCTCAAGTAGTTTACCCCGCAACCTGCACTATTATAACAAAAGCACAGGATTTTGATTTTTTTGATCAACAGGAAAACGAATATTTTTTCTTTATCCAGTATATCCAGTTAATCCTGTCTAAAACAATTAATATTATAACAAATAAAAAGGAGATTCCTATACTATCAAGTTAGTTGGGATTGAGAAATCAGGAGCTTTTTTGATATCATGAAATATCCTTGTTCAGGGGTCATACTGTCAGGCGGATTGAATACACGGATGGGAGGCAAGAATAAGGCCCTTCTTTCCCCAGGGGGCCAGACCATCATGGATCGCCTTTACAATACTCTTCGGGGTTCTTTTGATGAGGTCTTGCTGGTCACGAACAATCCCCTTCAATATCTCTCATGGGACTTGACGATCGTTACAGATCTCTTTCCAATACGAAGCTCTCTGGCAGGCATCCATGCGGGGCTGTTTTACGCCTCGGCGCCCCATGCCTTCATTACAGCCTGTGACATGCCTTTCTTGAAAACAGAATTGATCAGGGCTCTTCTGGCGGAACTTGAACTAAAGTGGGATGTAATCATGCCTGTCACAGAAGAAGGTAATGAGCCCTTGTGCGCCATTTATTCAAAGC
Source organism: uncultured Desulfobacterales bacterium (assembly GCA_965195235.1). Classification (GTDB taxonomy): domain Bacteria; phylum Desulfobacterota; class Desulfobacteria; order Desulfobacterales; family ETH-SRB1; genus Desulfaltia. The sequence continues at coordinate 6,725 of CBDAFK010000083.1, forward strand.
GTTGCATCAAACCGATTGAGTGCCAGCTCAAAAACGAAGATCCTAAGATAGCGAATTTCTTTCCAAAAGTCAGGGTCAAGGAGATCCCGGAAGCACGGCTCAGATCAGCAGACCCGCACCTCATTTCCTTCTTCAACATCAATACCCCAAAAGATTTGGCTGGATCTGAAAAAATGTTGAGAGAACAGGGATAAAAATCTGCTAACTCAAAAAAGTTCTTGACAAAAATCACATTTATATATTTATAACTAATTGAAAGATAAGGGTATTATGTCATTTGTGGCATATTTCACCAATTTCATTCTACCGGTGAAAAACCTTATGCATAAAATATATTTATTCATGGAAAGGAGGTGAATTTTAAGTTTCTATGTGCAACCCTAACCAAATAACCCTAATCAACTTTCTTTGAAAGGATGGTGAGTTTTAAATGAAAATTACACGCAGAAAATTCATACAGGTATCTGGTGCAACTGCTGCCGGGCTTGCAGTAAGCGGGCTTGGATTTGATCTTATGCCGGTCAAGTCGCATGCGCAGATGCTCAAGACCAAGTATGCCAAGGAGACCACCACAATCTGCTGTTATTGTGCAGTAGGTTGCGGGGCTATCGTGCATACCAGCAAGAAAGGTGACGGTCGTGTCATCAATATCGAAGGTGATCCGGATCATGTAATCAACAGAGGCTCTCTTTGTTCAAAAGGCGCTGCCCTGTCACAGTTGACAGAGAATGAGAACCGTCTTGTTGAACCGATGTATAGAGCCCCCTATTCCAAAAAATGGGAAAAGGTTTCATGGGACTGGGCGCTGACGGAAATCGCCAAAAAAGTTAAAAAGACAAGGGATGCGTCATTTGAACACAAAAATGCCAAAGGACAGGTGGTAAACCGGGTACCAACCGACATTGTTTCGATCGGAAGCTCAGCCATGGACAATGAAGAGTGCTGGATTTATCAGGCAATGGTGCGTTCTCTCGGGCTTGTATATGTTGAACATCAGGCCCGTATCTGACATAGCGCAACTGTTGCGGCTCTGGCAGAGTCGTTCGGACGTGGCGCAATGACTAATCATTGGATCGATCTTAAGAACAGTGACTGCATATTGATCATGGGAAGCAATGCAGCTTCAAATCATCCCGTCTCATTTAAATATGTGCAGATGGCGCAAGCAAAGGGAGCCAAGCTGATTAATGTTGACCCCCGATTTACAAGGACATCCTCAAAGGCGGATATTTATGCATCTCTTCGTTCAGGCACGGATATCGCCTTTCTCGGTGGTATGATCAAGTACATAATGGACAACAAGCTCTATAATAAAGAGTATGTGGCCAATTATACAAACGGCGGGTTTATAGTCGGAAAGGCTTTTAGTTTCAAAGACGGTCTTTTTTCCGGTTATAAAGCCAATGATGTAGGTCCTTTACGTGGAAGCTATGACAAAAAGAAATGGGCTTTTGAAATGGAGGCAAACGGTGTTCCAAAGATAGACCGCTCTTTAAAGAACAGCCGTTGCGTACTGAATCTTTTAAAGAAACATTACAGCAGATATAATACCAGTCTGGTTACCAAGATTACCGGTACCCCGGAAGCAGATCTTTTAAAAGTTTACAAAACTTATGCTGCTACCGGCGCCAGAGGAAAATCCGGCACATCCATGTACGCCATGGGATGGACCCAGCATACTGTTGGAGTCCAGAATATCCGGTCAATGGCAATAATACAGCTCCTTTTGGGAAATATGGGTGTTGCAGGTGGTGGTATTAATGCTCTGAGAGGTGAATCAAATGTTCAGGGCTCCACAGATCAATGTCTGCTCTGGCATATCTGGCCAGGTTATCTTAAGACTGCAAGGGCATCGAACGTGTCTCTTGCCGCGTATAACAAAAAGTGGACTCCAAAGAGCAATGATCCGCTTTCCGCAAACTGGTGGCAGAATTATCCCAAGTATTCAGTCAGTCTCTTAAAATCGTACTTCGGCGAAAATGCCACTAAAGCGAACGATTTCGGGTATGACTGGATGCCAAAGGTAGATGACGGCAAGGATTATTCCTGGTTGACCCTCTTTGATGAAATGTACAAGGGTGCTGTCAAGGGTTTATTTGCCTGGGGTATGAATCCGGCCTGTAGTGGCGCAAATTCAAACAAGACACGCAAGGCCATGGAAAATCTTGACTGGATGGTCAATGTCAACATTTTTGACAATGAAACAGGCTCATTCTGGAAAGGGCCTGGAATGAATCCTTCTACAATAAAAACCGAAGTTTTTATGCTTCCTGCATGTGTGTCGGTTGAAAAGGAAGGAAGTATTACAAACAGTGGCAGATGGATGCAGTGGCGCTATCAGGGACCCAAACCGCTTGGAAACAGCCTTTCTGACGGCGACATCATAATGGAACTTGGCAATAAAATCAAAGAGGTTTACAAGGAAGGCGGTGTCTTTCCTGAGCCTATACTCAACCTCAAGTGGGATTATACGACAAATGGCGAATATGACCCGCACAAGGTAGCCAAAGAAATAAACGGCTATTACCTTGAAGGCCCAAAGAAAGGGAAACTCGTAGAGTCTTTTAGTAAACTTAAAGCTGATGGTTCAACTTCATCTGCAAACTGGCTCTACTGCAACAGCTACACGGAAAAAGGCAATATGTCAGCAAGGCGCAGCAAAGTAGATGCTCCGAACAACATCGGTCTGTATCCACAGTTTGCATGGTGCTGGCCTGTAAACAGAAGGATTCTTTACAACCGGGCTTCTGTTGATCTCAAAGGACAGCCGTGGGACAAGAAAGACTGGGTTGTCAGGTTTGCAGGAGATGTCAAGGACGGCAAGTATGTATCAAAAAAATGGATCGGTGATGTGCCGGACGGTGGCTGGTATCCGCTTGAGAATCCTGACGGAACAAAAAGAAAAGATGCAAAATACCCGTTTATCATGAGAAAACATGGGTATGCGCAGATATTCGGTCCTGGCCGCGCAGATGGTCCATTCCCGGAACATTATGAGCCTCTTGAATCGCCGCTTGGAAAGAACTTGATGAACAAACAGCGTATGAATCCTGCAGCGCCTGTTTATACGACAAATGCAGATTCGTATGCAACAAACGATCCGAAGTTTCCGATTGTTGGTACAACATATCGTGTTTCAGAACACTGGCAGACAGGCCTTATGACGCGTACACAGCCGTGGCTGCTCGAGCTTCAACCCCAGGTTTTTGTTGAAATGAGCGAAGAGCTTGCAAAACTGAAAGGGATCAAGAACGGTGAGCGTGTAATGGTTTCATCTGCACGTGGATCTCTGGAATGCACGGCTATTGTAACAAAGCGTTTTAAACCGTTTAAGATAGCCGGAAAAACTGTTCATGAAGTTGGTGTTCCCTGGCATTATGGCTGGAGATGGCCTGAAAGCGGCACAGAGGAAAGCGCAAATCTGCTCACTCCGCCAACCGGTGATGCTAACACCAGGATACCTGAAACCAAGGCCTTTATGGTCAACGTAACCAAGAAATAAAAGGAGGTGATCATAGATGAGCAAATCATTTTTTATAGATACAACTCTTTGTACGGCCTGTAGAGCATGTCAGGTAGCCTGTAAACAGTGGCACGATCTTCCGGCAGAAAAAACCAGGAACCGTGGAACTTTTGAGAATCCACCGGACCTGTCCTTTATTACATATAAGGTCGTTAGAATGCGCGAGCAGGTTATCGACGGAAAGCTAAACTGGCTTTTTTTTGCTGAACAGTGCCGTCACTGTATTGAAGCGCCCTGCCTTGAAACAGCAGGAGATCCAAGCGCCATATACAGGGACGATAAGACAGGAGCGATTATATTTACGGCAAATACCAAACACTTAAACGCTGATGAAATCATCGAATCCTGTCCTTACAATATTCCGCGAAAAGCGCCTGACGGCACACTTGCTAAATGTGATATGTGCATAGACAGGGTTGAAAATGGACTGCCTCCCGCCTGTGTTCAGACATGTCCGACAGGCGCTATGAATTTTGGTGACCGTGATGAGATGCTCGCTCTTGCCAAAAAGCGTCTTGGAGAGGTTAAAAAGAAATATCCAAAAGCCATGCTGATTGATGAAGATACTGTAAGTGTTATTTATCTTGTAACTTATGAGCCTAACTTATACTGCAAGAATGCTATAGCCTCAAATGCTGTTTTTGATATTACAAGGCAGATGGCATTAAAGAGACTTGTCAGGCCATTAACCAACCTCGTGGCTCGTTTGTGATAAACGACTGAAGCTAACAAGCCAAAAACGTAAAAAAAGGGGAGAAGATGTATTGATCTTCTCCCCTTTTCGTGTTATGTTAAAATTAAAATAAAGTCGGAGATTTTATATGAGTGAAAACAAGATCGTAACTGCTGATCAAATTAAAAAGGCCATGGCCGCGGTCAAGGCCCAAAGGCCCGCGTATGAAGAGCTGCTCGAATTTTACGAAAAGCTTTTTTTGGCCCAGGAGGATACAAAGGGCCACATAGACATAGAACCAATTCAGATACCCAAAGAGCTCCTTTCGATCAAGTTAGAAGAAGGGCTTCCTCTCATCAACAGGGCAGACTTTGCGGTTGATGCAAAAGCTTCTGAGGCGCTGCTAAGGAAGATTTGTCAGCTTGCCGCAAAAGCGAATGAGGTGCTGGCAGAGGCCGGCTCAAAGGTTGTGGATGCCCTGCATAAAGGAAGGCTGGAGGCCTCAGTCCTGTTTTCAAAGATCTTGAGCGAAGATGACGCCTATTTTGATGGGGTTAGCCAGGAACTTGAAATTGACAGTAATATCCTCGTTTTTTTCGCTTACACCAGCATAACGCCTTCTGTATGTCTCTGTGCCGAACAGTTGGCCACATATCTAAACAAGGAGACCCCATGGAACAAAGGATATTGTCCTATTTGCGGCAGCCTGCCTGACCTGTCAATATTCCGGGGTGAAGGGGAACGATCCCTCATTTGCAGCTTTTGCAGCTACGAGTGGAAGGCCCTGAGAATATACTGTCCATTCTGTGATAATAGAGATCAAAAGACGCTGCATTATTTTTTTAGCGAAGAGGAAAAGAACTACAGGGTGGATGTGTGCGACAAGTGTCACAAGTACATCAAGACCGTGGACACCAGAAAAATGGATTACCCTGTGTATCCTTTTGTAGAGCAGATCTCGACCCTGCATCTTGATATGCTGGCCAAAGAACAAGGCTTTGAAAGTGGTATTCCCTTATGTCTCCAAACGTAGATCACTATAATCGCAGAATTACCTACCTGAGGGTCTCTGTGACAGACCGATGCAACCTTCGCTGCATATACTGCAGGCCGGTGAATGAACTAAAGCTTCTGGATCATGCCAACATCTTGAGCTATGAAGAGATCCTCAAGGTAATCCGGGCAGCAACTGAGCTGGGCATGAAAAAAATCCGGCTGACTGGCGGGGAACCTCTGGTTCGCAAAAACTTTGTGCACCTTGTTGCGTCTGTGTGCCGGATCCCCCAGATTGAGGATATTAGCGTCAGCACCAATGGTGTGCTCTTAAAAAAGATGGCCCGGCCGCTCTTTGAGGCGGGTATTCGCCGTATTAATGTAAGCCTGGATACCCTGAACCCCCGGAAATATGCTATGATTACGGGACGTGATTGCTTTGATGATGTCTGGGAAGGGCTTCAAGCAGCCGAGGCCGTTGGGTTTTCGCCCATCAAGCTGAATATCGTGGCCATGAGGGGAATCAATGATGACGAAATACTCCAGTTTGCCGACCTTTCTGTGCAAAAGCCGTATCATATTC
>CBDAFK010000084.1:0-3863 GCA_965195235.1 uncultured Desulfobacterales bacterium
TACGTATTGATCCCGATGCCAGTCCAATAAAAATTGATATGCGCCGATCAGAAACGAGCCCGATCCGCAGGCTGGATCGAGTATTCTCAGGTTGCTCACGCCCCCTCTTGGCCCCGGTTTTTTGCCTTCCAGCAGCTTTCCAACGGTATTTTTGACGATATAGTCCACGATGTAGGTCGGGGTATAATAAACACCACCGGCTTTTCTTACTTCCGGTTTTTCCTCTATTTTTGCCTGGTGCTTCGGTGTCAGACGGATGATTTTACCAAGAAATTGTTCATACACCTGCCCCAATATATCGGCAGGTAAAACGGAAAATTCGTATGGGCTGTCAGGATAGTATAAATTTTTGAAGATGTCTTTTAAAGTATCGTCATCAATAGCGAGGCTTGGGGTAAGATTGTCGAAATTATCACGAGTTTTTTCTTTTTTAAAATGGAACAAGCCTGAATTATATTTGTCATCCGCTTTGCGAAAAAGTTGAAACAATCGTTTATAAACATTGTTTCCGTTTTTCAAGGCCATTAATCTGCCATAATCTTCAATGCCACGATCTTCGCAAATACGGAGAAACACAATTCTGTCAATTGTCTGCTGAACAGCAAAATTAAGTTCTCTTTGAGTAAGATCAGGATTTCGCAAAGCAATATTACGAGATAGAAGTTCACGCCAACGCTCAATTTCCTGTAAGAAAGCTTTGTCAACCTCAGCAGTACCTTTTTTAGTTTTTTTGAGTTTTACATATTTATCAAAGGAACCCTTTAAAATGGCTTTAGGAGAAAAAATATTTACGAGTTCATCCCAACGCTCTATATAATCCGTGTATTTCATATAGAGAATACGTGAATGCGATACCTTATCTGTTCTATCGGGTTTTACACGGCAGTCATAAACTGCGAATTCTTCAAAGTCCGTTAAAATACTTAGTGGCAGCTTGGCGCTCCATCCATAACGGCGTAGCTGATATGCAGGGTGTATATCCTCTTTGATATTTACAGCGGGTTTTTTTGCTTCAAGAAAGAATTTACGAGTACCACCTATGCGAAAACAATAATCCGGCGCTTTTGTAAGACCGCCGATTTTTATAGCATCTTCATGAATTACTTCTTTGTACGCTTCTGCATGGCCTTGTTTATTCGTAATATCCCAGCCTAATTCTTCAAAAAAGGGATTTATGAATTCAAGACGTACCTGAGTTTCGTTGTACGAGCCTTTCTTATACATTTCTAAGTTATAATCGAAAGTCTCAATTAATTTTATGATTTTGTCAGGTATGTTCATATTCAAAGACTCTTTGTTTTATACAAACGACTCGAATTTATCCCGGTACAAGAATGCAGTTGTTCGAATGCTATCAGGCTGAGGCTTGCTGCAATCTCTCTGCAAGCCAGATCTTGATGATTGACTGTCGGGGAACCTTGTCAAAGTCTTTAGCCTTCATATATCTCAATCTCCTCATCTCTCGCCCGGCGCACAGAGATAATCCTTATGTTATCACCATGATATGTAATAACTCCTGACCAGTGCTTTACTGCTATCTTTCCAATAAATAGAAATCTCTGTTCATCCTTTGTTTTTGCAGGGATCTCCAATAAGTCGGGATCCTCCCAAAGCGCCTGGGCTTCAATAAAATCAATCCCATGCTTTAAAAACTTATGATGTTGACCCGGACTTAATAAAGGCGGTAGCCCCGGATGGGCCATGCACTATTTTTTGGGGAAATACTTTACCCCGGCGATATTCTTAAAATCTGAATCCTGAGTCCAGAGTATGGCTTCAAATACCTTTGCTGTTGCGAGAATAATACTGTCTGCCATTGGCAGAGCATGTTCCAAACTTAGCTTTGAGGCAGCAATCGCCAACTGGGCTGTCAGATCCACAACCGTTCCTTTTTGCATAGCAGCGGCCGCCTGAAGGGCTTCATTCTCACTTGATTCCCGCAGAACGACCTTGAAGACCTCATAGATCGTTACCACAGGAACAACAAGCGAAGGTGTATCTTTCAAAGGGGTTAGGAAGTGCTTTGCATTCAGCTCGTCTGCAAAGTACGCAAGCCAACCGGAAGAATCGACGATATTCATATTCTATCTTCCTCACGTTCGAATTCCGTATTTATGCCTTTGAGAAATCCGCGAAGCTCTGTAATATCTCGTTCAGGGATATACTCGATCCGACCGTCATATTCTACAACCTGCATTTTTTGACCAGGGCGAAGACCTAAAGATTGTCTTACTTTTTTAGGGATAACGACTTGAAATTTTGGTGACACAGTGACTATTTGCATAACAACACCTCCATCGATACTAATAAATATTGCAATATCATGATCGATTGGATCTTGTCAAGCAAGACAGGGGCGTTTAGTGGGCAATAGCCAGCCGTTCCAAAAAACTATTCCGGTCCAGATCATCATAATCCTTCAGTGGGCCTATATTGCCATTTCCAGGCAAAAGAGGTGTTAGATAATACCCGGAATTTGCACCATAATCCGGTCGTCTTCCAGCTTGACAGGGTAGGTGCGAATTGGCCTTGGTGATTTGAGCATTTTCCCCAGGGTTGTGAATAACCCTTTTCCCTTTAGCCATTGGACTACGTTTCCATCAGTAATATCAAATTGAGAGCCATGTCTCGGGCAGGTCACCACGGCGCCATCAAGCTGGCCCTGTGATAGCTTCCCTCCCATGTGTGGGCAGCGATTGTCCGAAGCGTAGTAATTGTCGCCAACCCTGACCAGAAGTATTTCTTGTTCTTTGATTAGGACTTCTTTCATGGCTCCTTTGACAAGCTCACCAGTCTTGCCGACTTCGATCCAACTACTCATTTACTTCACCTCCCGTGCTTGAGACCCATGCTGTTTGCGGTCTGGTTGCTCCAATGCTCATTACCAAAACGTGATAAATGATCAAGATTAGTTCAGAGCCATGCCAATAACCAGGCCAACGGCAATTCCAAGGCCGATAAATATTGAACCAACTACGATCCCCACTGCAACATTCTTCTCTGCGAGCTGTTTTGATGTATTAAACGGGGTCATCCTGTCAAACATTTTATAACCTATCATCATAAACACCAGGGTCAATAAAACTCCAACTATTGCATAACCAAGGTTCAGTAATGTAATTGAGATTTCCATTACCTTAACACCCCCTTTATTTTACCGATTTTATTAATATAACCGATGGTTTCTTTACTGCTTTTTCCTGTAACATCAGGCAAAGTAGATTCAATAGACTCCCACGTGTTGGGATTAAGTCCCTTATTCTTTGCTATTTTTTGGGCTTTAATAATGTTTCCCTTGCCGGCATTGTAAGACCCAAACATGAAATTTATCCGATCCATATGTGGGCGCTTTGCCTTCCATAAATTCCATATCATCCTGTCATAATAAATCCCTGCTCCAATATTCCAGCGGGGCTGTTTTCTTGTGCCCTTAATGCCTGGATTTTTCTTTGTAATTTCTTCAAAGGTTTTTGGCATTATCTGCATAACACCGAGGGCTCCCACTCTTGATCTGTCATCTGCCTTCAATCTTGATTCAGCTACAGCCTGAGCCTTGAAATAATGCCAGTCAAAACCAGGGCCAAAATATCTCTTTGAATATTTTAAAAAGTACTTGTCATATTTTACTACCCTGTTATATCGTTCAAAGGCATGGGCTGTTCAGGCGTAAGAAGCAATAGCATTACCAGTACTTTTAGTATCGTCCAAAATCTTTTTTGCATATTATCTTATCATACCTCGTTCGATTATATGAGTTGCTTTTTCTTTGATTATGATTTCTGCCACCGGGAGTACCCATGAGGCTGAAAAACTATGGCAGAAATCATAAGAAACGTAAAGAATATTCTAATAAGCAGATTGAA
>CBDAFK010000085.1:0-12952 GCA_965195235.1 uncultured Desulfobacterales bacterium
TTATTTTGCGAATATGCAGATCAGCCTTGATATGGGATTTTCTCCCGTCTTCATAACCGATGGTTGTGTCGATATGGACAATATCCGCATCAGAATAAAGAGCTTCGATAATTTGATCGTACCTTTTTGCTACAAAAGCTCTGCGCAGTTTCCGGGTCCTTGTAAGCTCATCATCATCAGCGTCAAGCTCCTTATATAAATTGATAAACTTCCTGATCCTGGCCGGCTCGGGAAGATCTTTGTTTGCCTGCCGGATTTGTTCTTCGATAAGATCATAGACTTGCGGTTTCTGCGAAAGCTCAGGGTAGCTCGTGTAGGTAAGCTTTTTTTCATCCGCCCACTTTCCTACCACCGAATAATCGATACAGATAACTGCTGTTAAATAGTCCAGATTATCTCCAATTGCCCAGGAATCCTTAACATACGGGCTGAATTTCAAACGGGTTTCCAGATACTGGGGAGCAAACGGTCTGCCGTCTTTTAAGGTCATTACATCCTTTGAACGATCAAAGACGACCATGTGACCGTCATCATCTATAAAACCCCTGTCTCCTGAATATAGCCAGCCATTGATCAGGGTTTTTTCCGTAGCTTCAGGATTTTTATAATATCCCTGAAAGACAGAAGGACTTTTTGAAATAATTTCTCCCTCCTCGGTAATTTTTACCTCTGTCCCCGGGATAGGAACTCCAACAGTGTCAAATTTGATATCTCCGCTTCGATGGATCACAGAAATACCCCCAATCTCGGTCTGCCCGTATATCTGTTTAAGATTCACGCCCATGGCATGAAAAAAACGGAAATGGTCTGGGCCCATGGCAGCGCCGCCCGTATAAGCATTCCGAATCCGTGAAAGACCAAGATGATCTTTCAGCTTTTTTTGCACTATTAGATAGGCCAGAGCCTGGAGAAACCTCCAGTGAAACGGTATCGATTTTTTCTTAAATTTAAGATCAGCTATATGATAACCGATCTTTGCCGCCAACTCGTAGCACTTCCTCTTAATCCATGTGGAATCCAGATACTTGACCTGTACAGTTCTGGTCATCTGTTCATACATTCGGGGTGGAGCAAACATAACGTAAGGCCCGATCTCCCGGATATTTTCCTGAGAGGTTTCGGACGATTCAGGGAAATTAATAGTAAATCCGATCTGAAGGCCGCAGGAAATAGCCATCATCTGCTCACCGATCCATGCAAAAGGGAGATAAGAAACATAATCATCGGTCTCAAAGCATGGATCAACCGCCATGAGATTCTGACCCATTGTCAGCATGTTATAATGAGACAGCAAAGCGCCCTTGGGGAGCGCAGTAGTGCCGGAAGTATAAAGAAGAAGAGCTGTTTCGTCGCCATGTCCCTTAAAGATTGTCTCCTCAAAAAGATGGGGCTGTTTTTGATCAAGCTCTTTGCCTAAACGCTGCACCTCTTTAAAGCTTATCAGACAATCCTCTTTGTAATGTCGCATCCCCTTTGGATCATCCCAGATAATTTTTTCCAGCTTTGGACACTCATCAAATACAGAAAGAGCCTTATCCACCTCTTCCTGGCTTTCACAAAACATAAACCTGGCATCTGAATGATCAACAATGTGTTTGACTTCCTCTATAAGACACTCCTGGAATAACCAGACACCTATTCCCCTTGCGCACATAGTGGCTATCTCAGCCCATAAGCCTTCAGGACGGTTGATGCCGATCATGCAAACCTTGTCCTGATTCTTAAGGCCTATACTGATTAGACCAAGAGTCAGGGATTTAACATTTTCAAGATAATCACGCCATGTGATAGGCCGCCAGATGCCAAACTCCTTCTCCCGCATGGCGATACTGTCCTTGCCGAACTTTCCGGCCTGCTCAAGAAAGAGCTTGGGAATAGTCAGGGCTTTGGAAATCTCCATACCCTGAATTGTATTACTTTCCCCTGTTTTATGCCCTTGTTGCATATAGATCCTCATCACCGAGATAAGCCTTTATCACTTCCGGATTGTTCTGAACCTCTTCTGGTGTGCCATCAACTATCACGTTGCCGAAATTAATTGCTAAAACATGATCGGAAAGGTCCATGACCACCCCCATGTCATGCTCCACGAGAAGGCAGGTTACTCTCCAGCGCTCATCTTCATTTATATCCAGGATAAACCTGGCCAGATCCTCGACTTCTTCCAGATTAAGGCCGGCCAGCGGCTCATCCAGAATGAGAAGCTCCGGCTCCAGGGCAAGGGCCCGGCCTAATTCTACCCTTTTCTGCAATCCATACGGCAGCATGCCAACCGGCTTATGTCTGATATGTTCGATTTCTAAAAGATCGATTATTTTTTCTTCAATAAAGATTCTGTGCTCAATTTCCTCACGCGCGGTTTTTCCAATATATGCTGAACCGCTGAATATACCCGACTTTAAATGTATATGCCTGCCAAGACGGATATTATCCAGCACTGTCATGCCGCCAAACACTTCTACTTTCTGAAATGTCCTGGCAATCCCGAGTTTAGCCCGCTTATATGGCCTGAGCTTGTTAACCTTTTGTTCCTTGTAATATATGTTTCCCTTCTGGGGATGATAAAGGCCGTTAATAATATTCATCATTACTGTTTTACCGGCTCCATTAGGGCCAATAACAGAGTGGATCTCTCCTTTTCTGATTTTCAGATTTATATTTGCCAGGGCACAAACCTTTCCGAAATACATATGAATATTTTCGAGTTCCAGCAGGACGTCTCCCTCTTTGATCCTATGTGTTGCGACCAATATTATTAGCCTCCCTTAAACATTCTGTGCCGAAGTATTTTTAGCATTCTGAATGTCATTCATTTGATAAATAGGTCTATATGTTACATGTTTTATTTAATCAAGCAAAACATTGCCGTAAAATCAATGTTTTTCTTGACAGAACAGTTGTAATGATTATTTTTGGGATGGAAACAGTAATACATGGTTTAACAACTTGATATAATGAATAATTTCGGCATATTCATTTGTCTGCGAATATTAAAAAGCAAACAAATCCTTTAAGTTAGCCAAAGCTTAATTAGAGAGGGGCCATGGGTCAATTCAGCTTGCTGATTCCCGATCCCTGACCCCCGACAACTATCAATTAAGGAGGTGTTATTATGACTCTCGTTAGATGGGATCCTTCCAGAAATGTAGCGACCTTGCAAGACCGTATTAATCGTATGTTCGACGACGTTTTTCTTCGCTCAAAGGAGTTTGATGAAGAGGTTAGCCTGGCTTCATGGAAGCCGACTGTAGATATTTATGACACTGATGACGCTATTATTCTCAAAGTCGAACTTCCCGGAGTAGATAAAGAAAAAGTTACTGTTGATGTTAAGGATAACCTATTAACTCTCAAGGGTGAGCGATCCATTGACAAAGAAATTAAGCAAGAAAACTACTACCGCAGGGAAAGAAGTTTTGGGTCATTCTACAGATCTTTTACACTGCCGACAACTGTAAATCCCGAGAATATTAAGGCGACCTATAAAGACGGAATCCTTACGGTGGAAGTTCCAAAACCGGAAGAAAAGAAACCAAAACAGATAACCATAGATGTAAATTAATCACCGGCACATAGCTGCAACACACTTCATTCTTAAAGACAGGGTATTTAACAGGCCCTGCCTTTATTTTTTAAGAGACCAGCTCAAAGATTACAGGGTGATCGGATTTGAAGGAGATTTGAATCAGAAACAGTTTATGTATTTGTGGGAAGACATTCTTTTCAAAAAAACAGCATTCGGCCGTTCCGAAGCTCCGGCTTAATCACGGGGGTTGTATGAATGTTTAAAGATCAAAAAGTGGTTGTTGTCATGCCTGCTTACAATGCGGCAAAAACCCTGCGCAGAACCTATGAGGAGGTTATGGCGCAGGGCATTGTTGACATAGTGGTTTTGGTTGATGACGGAAGCCACGATGAAACAGTATCTATTGCAAATACACTGCCGAACACAAAGGTTTATGCTCATAAAAAAAATCTGGGTTACGGCGCCAATCAAAAATCATGCTATAAACTGGCCATTGAGCAAGGCGGAGATATAATCATCATGATTCATCCTGATTACCAGTATACTCCCAGGCTGATTCCTGCCATGGCCTCTATGATTGAAAGCGGGCTTTATCACTGCGTGCTGGGTTCAAGGATTCTTGGCGGATATGCTTTAAAAGGAGGAATGCCTGTCTGGAAATATGTTGCGAATCGATTTTTAACCTTTGTTGAAAATATCCTTATAGGAGCCAAACTTTCCGAATACCACACCGGATACAGAGCCTTTTCCCGTGAGCTGCTTAAGCGGCTGCCCCTTGATGCTAATTCAGATGATTTTGTTTTTGATAACCAGATGCTTGCTCAGATAGTATGGTTTGATTATACAATTGCCGAGGTCAGTTGCCCGACAAAGTATTTTGCTGAAGCTTCGTCAATCAACCTGTCTCGAAGTATAAAATACGGCTTTGGGTGTCTGCGCACAGCGCTGACATTCCGCCTTGCGAAAATGAAGATTATTACCTCAAAACTATTTTCCGATACCGCTCAACCGCCTTATTGATTAAAAAAGAAATCTTCTTCCCCAAAGGCCGGTTTCAAGTCATCGAGCCAGCATGCTTCTTTATCAAAACGGGCAAAGAATATTTGGTTTGTCCAGTCCGGGTTGCGTGCCTGAATGAATTTTAAAGCAAATACCTTTTCTCCGTTGATTTCCGTTATGCCATCGATCATTATCTTCCCGGGGGTTGCAGACATAGACGGGCCTCTAACAGTACGGCACAGGCCGGATACCTTTTTATAAGCTTTGGTAAAAATCCTGTAGGTTCGCTCAAGAGGTATTTCAAAGTAATTTTTAGGCCCTGTATCCCGTTCCACAAACATATAATACGGTATTGCTCCAATTTTTACCTGGGCCTGCCACATTTTGGCCCATATTTCGGGATCATCATTTACATGACGGACAAGCGGCGCTTGGCAGCGGACAACGGCGCCTGTGCTTAAAATGCGCTTCACAGCAGCCTGCGCCACAGAGGTTTCAAGTTCTCTGTAATGACTGAAATGAGACATAATTGATAGATGAAACCCACTTGCAACAATCTGCTCAAACAAACGCATAAGATCATCGGCATCATTATCTGTTAGAAAGCGATAAGGCCAGTAAGCAGGAACCTTTGTGCCGATTCTAATAGAGGTAAGATTGCCGGGTCTTTCTTTAATTAAAGGCTCGATATAACGACGAAGTATTTTTGTCCGCATAAACAGAGGATCGCCGCCGGTAAAGAGAACATCTGTTGCTTCAGGGTGCTTGCTCAGGTAATTCACCAGGGCATATGTATCACTGCTGGCGAATTTAATACTCTCAAGCCCGATAAACTGGGCCCAGCGAAAACAGTAAGTGCAGTAAGCATGACAGGTTTGGCCCTGGCTTGGGAAAAACAGTACGGTTTCATGATATTTGTGCTGCATACCATTTATAGTTTTTCCGCTTTCTTCAGGAACATTTATATCCGTCTGTCCTGCGGGATGAGGATTCATGCTCATCTGGATTTCCCGAGCGGCTGTAAGAATATCTTTTTCAGAAGCTTTTTTCATTAAAAGCTCATTCATTTTTTTAAAATCCTGTTTGTCAAGCATTTCAGGATGTGGAAATGTAAGCCGATATAGCGGATCGTGAGGAATATTATTCCAGTCAATCAGCTCATCAATAATGTAGTTGTTAACCTTGAAAGGTAATACAGTAGAAACGGTTTTAATAGCGGCAAGTAGCTCTTTGGGCAGATTTTTTAAGCGCAGGATTTGATCAATATTTTTTCGTGAATACAGTTTATACTTTTCAGGAAAAATTTTGTCAGCTTTGTTTAACATGAAATATCCAGTTCATTATTTAACATAACTACTCAGCAAAATAAAAAAATACTTGACTTATTGTTTTCAATTCGTTAAAGAGGCCGGAATTAAGCCCGGTCCGTATTTTGCTGTTGTGTGAGTAAATGTAGCCTCCCACTGCTATGGACCGGGCTTCCTTTTTGAGACCTTTGAAAAACTCCCCCTTTTGCCCAATTTCGGCGTCAGACTCAAATTTTAATCCTCGAAATATTCAATATATTCCTCCGGTTAAAATTTTCGCCTTTCTTGAACTTGAACAAAATTGAACATTTTTCAAAGGTCTCAGAGTTTTCATGTAAGATTAAATTTTTTTCGATATTCGGGAATTTCAATAATCGGGGGTCTCTCAATCCCTTTAATTTTAAAAATATCCGGTTTATATTCGTTCCGAACAAGATTATATTGAATCATCTCATCAAAAATCTCTTTATTTAAATTTATTATTCCAAGCTTTTCAATACGGTCGCAAAAGGTTTTAAGGATAATGAATGCCATTCTTCCCAAAGCTTTTGTATCCTGATTTCTATGGACACGTCTGTCAAGATCGACCTGAGCGATTATGTCCAGTCCCCATTTCTTGTAAATATCGAGAATCATGCTCGTTTCAACGCCGTATCCGATCGGGAAAGGTATTTTTTCAAAAATTTCCCTGTAGCCCGCATATTCTCCGGAAAGTGGCTGCATAATTTGTGTAAGTTCCGGGAAAAAAAGTGACAGCAAGGGTCTTATAACAAGCTCTGTAACTCTGCCGCCGCCGGTGGGCCTGATTTTGCTTTTACCTATAGCAATCGGCCTGTCGTAAAAGGCCTTGGAAAATTTAATATTATCGAAAAGAATCAGGGGGCCAACAAGGGCGTAAACAAATCTGTGGTGAATATTTTTTATGTCAGCATCAAGATATACAATAATATTGCTGTTTGTAATATAAAGGGCCTTCCAGAGATTTTCACCTTTTCCCTTGAACGCTTCAAGGTCTGGCAGAATATCGGTTGCTTTATAAACATCGGCGCCGTATTCTCTTGCAATTTTTCTTGTATTGTCTGTCGAGCCTGAGTCGATAACAACTATTTCATCAATAAGCGGATAGCGGGTCATTAGTTCGGATTTAATAATAATAATCTCTTTTGCAATTGTCTTTTCTTCATTTAGAGTAGGCAGGCACAAAGCTATGGTAAGATTTTTTCTTGTTTTTTCTTCAACAAGATGATTGATGTCTTTAAACTCAGAATGGTGAAATGTATTCTTTTTAAGCCAGTTGTTATTCATCGCAAACCCCGCTGTCTATTGCCATAATAACTCCTATAAGCTGAACAATACCTTTAAACATCGCTTCAATTTCCATCCTGGCATTTTCCTGGTGATAATTTTCTCCATTTGTTATGCCGAGTGTTAGCGCAGGTATGTTCTTTGAAAGAAAAATGGAAAGCTCTGATTCACTTGGCTCGCTTACCGGTTTCAGGCCTAGCTTTTCCATTATTGCCATAGCGTTTTTTACCAAAGGATGATTATATTCTAATTTAGATGCCCTGAGATTGCTTATGGTTTTGATTTTTAAACCAACTCCGCTTTCGTGGCCTATGCCGTTAACAATATCTTTAATATCGTTATGAATCGTTTTTACCATTTTGTCGGAGTCGCTTTGTATCTCAAAACCGAGCTTTGCATCATAGGCGATTATTCCATGCTTAAAACCGCCTGAAATTTTTCCGAAAATCACCCTTGATCGCGGTCTTTGTGGCAATCTGAGTTTCAGGATCTGGTTAATTACTTCATTTAATATCAGGATAGCATTTGGCTTAAATCGATGTTCCCATTCCTTTGCGGCAGGTATATTGCAATCAATTTCACTTCTGATCATTCCATAAGAATAATAGCTTATCCTGCCGAGGTCGACTCCTTCTATGCAAACAGCCCCTCTTATCGGAGTGTCCCATGTCTTTAACAGATGCCTGATGCCCCGAAGATTGCCACTTCCCATTGATTGTATAACCCCTGCAAGAACGATATCAGATTCAAAGCGAAGATTTAACTTACGGAAAATTTCAGGCAATGATGCCAGCACCCCCACGCCAACTGAATTATCTAAAATACCAGTGCCTTGAATTGAATTTTCTTTGATGGTGAAATTATGATCGATATCTGCATCAAAAGGTGTGTCAAGGTGAGCAACTACAAAAATGGGCGATTTTGTTTTGGAGGTTCCCCTGATGATTCCTATGGGATTCCGATAACCATCGGTAGAGCATTCATCAACCCCGGATTCCGCCAGTCTATCCATAAAAACAGTGGTGCGTCTTTTTTCCTTGAAAGTAGGAGACGGAACCTGGCCGATAAATACAATATTGGCAATAATTGTTTCCTTAATCGATTTTATTGCGTCAACAAAGGAAGGTAGTTTGTCAAGATATGTTTCCATATTTTTACCATTTCAATTTGATTGTCTCGTAAAAAATCACTTTTTTCACTAATGAGCCCACAGAGAAAATATTGATATGTCGTAACTACTCAGGTTAATAGGCACAAAGGCACAAAAGCACAGAGGCACAAACTTGGGGAACCCTTTAGAAATCTTATATATTTCAGTAACTAAAGCCATCGATTTTTGCCAAACAAGCAGATCCCTATATGTTTTCATTTTTTCTTTGTGCCTTTGTGCCTTTGCCCCTCTGTGCCTACCTGAATAATTACACATAACAAATATATCAACATTTTAAAAGTAGTTCTTGACAGATTCTGTTATTTAAACAGAAAATACTTGTCAATCACGCTTTAATATCTAAACACAATTGAAGATTTTGTATGAATCTGGTATGTATAAAAATCAACAAGTTGCATCTGAACTCTGCAATTGTCGAGTATGCCGGAGACAGCAAGAGACAGCAGATTTTGGGCCGCAACCTTAATGGAGAAAGCCGTATATGAGATTTAGTATTTTTCTTGGGGTTTGGATGATGTTATTTTGTTCAACGGTTCAGGCTGAAACAATGTATGTTAACGATAGTGTTAAAATAACATTGAGAACAGGCCAGGGGACTAATTACAAAGTATTGGCCATGATTAACCTCGGTCAGGAACTTGAAGTGCTTCAACCGGATGATGAGTGGACACAGGTCAAGCTGCCCAGTGGAATGGAAGGATGGGTTCTAACCCGTTTTCTGACATATGATAAACCCTGTCGTCATGAATTTGGAATATTGAAAAAGAAATATGAAACTCTCTCGACTCAGTCAGCCTCCCTGCTTAAAGAAAATAGAATCTATAAAGAGGAAAGCAAAAGATTTCGCACGGAGCTTTCAGGAAGCAAAGAGATGCTTGCGGCAATTAGTAAATCATATGACACTTTAAAGAAGGAGTCTGCCGACTTTTTAGAACTTAAATCAAAATATGAAGTTGCATCTTCACAGCTTACCGACCAGACGAAAAAAGCGGAGAAGCTGGAAGAGGAACTATCAAAGCTGGTGTCGCATCGAAGCATTATGTGGTTTTTAAGCGGCGCAGGTGTGCTGGTTCTGGGTATGTTAATTGGTTATTACGCTAAGCGTCGGCGCCGGAAACCATCTTTATTGTAATAAACCGTTCACAGTTCATAGGTTCACTGTTCAAGGTTGAGTGGTGAAAATCGTATTATGGAAATTAAAACAGACTTTTTGATAATTGGCAGCGGCGTGGCCGGACTGACCTTTGCTATTAAGATGGCAGAATACGGCAGAGTCGCTATAGTCACAAAAAAAGGGGTCATGGACAGCAATACATCCCTTGCGCAGGGAGGCATTGCCTCTGTTTTCGGCAAGTTAGACTCGTTTGATTTGCATATCCAGGATACTCTCGCTTCCGGTGACGGCCTCTGCAACAGAGAGGTTGTAGAGATGGTTGTAAAAAACGGGCCGGACAGAATTCGTGAGTTGATTGATTTTGGCGTGCATTTTAATATCCGGGAAAAAGAGCGTTTAAAAGATAAATCGCAAAACAAAGATCCTGAGCTTGATCTTGGGCAGGAAGGCGGGCATTCGCAAAAGCGCATTGTTCATGCCCAGGATATGACAGGCCAGGAAATTGCGACTGTTCTTGTTAAACATGTTAAGAACCATGAGCAAATTACTTTATATGAGAATCATATTGCCATTGATCTTATAACCCGTTCAACCCGCATGAAAAGGGGACTTATCACCACGACCCATGAAGATTACTGTCTCGGCGCATATATTCTTGATACGCAAACTAACGAGGTTAATACATTTTTTGCTCCGATAACGCTGCTTGCAACAGGAGGAGCAGGAAAGGTTTATCTCTATACCAGCAATCCTGATGTTGCCACGGGTGATGGGATAGCAATGGGCTACAGGGCAGGCGCTACTGTGGCAAACCTGGAATTTGTTCAGTTTCATCCAACCTGCCTGTATCATCCTGAAGCTAAGAATTTTTTGATATCAGAGGCCGTAAGGGGTGAAGGGGGAATTCTGATCGACTCTGCCGGAAACCGATTTATGGAACGATATGATCCGCAAAAAGATCTGGCTTGCCGGGATGTGGTTGCCCGCGCCATTGACTCGGAGTTGAAAAAGAGCGGGGATGATTTTGTCTTTCTCGACATATCCCATAAGAAGCCTGAATTCGTGAAGGATCGGTTTCCTAATTTATATAAAAAATGTCTTACATTCGGCATAGATATGACAAAGGGGCCTATTCCTGTGGTTCCTGCCGCCCATTATATGTGCGGCGGAGTTGTGACGGATATGTTCGGCAGAACCGATATACACGGTTTATATGCAGTAGGGGAGACAGCATGCACAGGGCTGCACGGAGCTAACAGGCTTGCAAGTAATTCTTTAATTGAGGCCCTTGTATATGCTCATACAGCTTCAAAGCAGGCTGCAAAGGAGATTAAAGCTCCTCTGGATTTCGAATCGATGCCAGTTCCTCCTCTGTGGGATGAGGCCGGCACAACCGACAGCGATGAGGCTATTATGGTTTCACATAACTGGGATGAAATACGCAGATTTATGTGGAACTATGTTGGAATAGTCAGATCAAGCAAACGGCTGGACAGAGCAAAGCGACGCATTGAAAATATACAAAAAGAGATAGAGGAGTATTACCAGGGTTTTAAGATTTCTTCAGATCTTATTGAACTGCGAAATATTGCTACAGTAGCTGAACTGATTATCAAGTGCGCCAGGCACAGGAAGGAAAGCCGGGGGCTTCACTTCAACATCGAATATCCTTATCGGGATGATAAGCGTTGGAAAAAGGATACCATTATCAGAAGACCATTTATGGGATAAAGCAGCAGGGATTAGAGGATTAAGGATTAGAGGATTAGTTGTTCCGCACGATTATGCCTTTGGAAACCTTGCTGATAGCAGATAAACCCTGATAACCAATTTATGGGCTTTTCGCCAAAGCTTCAAATCCTTCCAATGTACTAATCCTTACCCCTTAATCCTTAATCCTGACCATCGTGAATGGTTACAATTTCTTTTTCTGCTGATTTGATAAATTTGTTTAGCTGTATTTTGTAATAGGAGCGATTCTTTTTTGCCAGTTCTAAGGCTCTTTTTTCAGTGGCGATTGCATCTTGTATCTGATTATTAACATAGAAGCTCTCAGCAAGGGTGTCCAGTATGTGCGGGGCCTGTTTTAGCTGCAGCGCCTTTTTTGCCAGGATGAGGGCGCGTTTCGGGTTACGGAATTTTTCATCATCACATGTGGCAAAAAGCCATGCAAGATTATTCAGCACCTGCGGATTATCAGGCAAACAGGTTAATGAGCGTTCATAAGCTTTAATAGTCTTCGCATAATTTTTTCTGCTGTAAAACAGATCGCCCAAAGCGGTATACAGTGCGGGGTTGTCGGGCGTTTTTTCAATCTCTCTTAAAATTGTTTTTTCAAAAAAATAGCTATTTAATCTATCTTTAGTTTCGCCAAAATTCAGCTCATATCCAATCCCTCCTATTAAAATCATCACCGCGAGATAGGCGGCTATACTTTTCCTTATTTTCTGGTTATGAAAAATTATCCATCTTTTGTCCTTTTCACATTTTTTTAGATAGTCTATCCGTTCTTTAATGCTGAAATGGTGCCAGTTTGGCTTGTCGGGTGGTTGCCCGCTTGTAAGGGCTATCTTTTCAAAGGTGGAGATAAGCGGTTTTGAGCTCTTGCAAAGCGTATAAACGTGGATATCTGCCTGACGTTCGAAGTTGCGCATAAAGAACCCAAAAATAAAGCGGAAATAGACAAGGAAAATTATGATTGTAACAACGTTCAATACTGTTGAATATAAGGCAGTCTGGTCGAAACCGGTTATATTTGTAATGCTGAATAATAGATCAGCATAAATAATCGAGTAGATGATCAGGTCAAAGCTGGCATACGAAAGCACAAGATAACCAACAAAAAAAAGCAGATAAAACCAAAGGTGTTTTTTCTTTATATGTCCGATTTCGTGGGCAATTACAGCATCAATTTCTTCGGGCTCAAGAAACCGGAAAAGGGCGTTTGTAACAAGAATATAGCGGAATTTCTTAATTAGACCCATAACCCCTGCGGTGATCATTCTACCACCTAATATAGGCCAGGATAGAATTTCGGCATATTCAACTCCTGCTTTTTGGCACAGGTTTTCGATGCGACTTCTATGAAATCCCGGTTCAAGCGGTTTACATCTCCAGCATTTCTGGATCATTGCCGGTCCGATAATTGAAACGCCGAGAAGAAAAACCATAAAATATATTATTTCTCCTTCAGTTGTGGAAAGAAGATGCTTTGGCAAATCAAAGGGAAGCGCATTAATAATATCGGCGATCCCGGATAACAGAAACCATGGAATAAGCATGGGTATGGAAAACAAAATGTTGGAAAAAATGTATGCCCGCCTGGACATGCCGTCCATGTTGAGCTTTTGATAAGCCCTGTAGGCAAAGCCCCGTACAATTGCGATATAGAATACAAAAAGCCCGATAAAAAGCAGCGCCTGCAAAGTAGGGATGGTTGTAAAAACAGATATGTTTATTAAAAATGAAGGCAGGCTAAGACCGTAAATATCTATGGCGAAAAGTACGATTGCCGTTATAGACAGCCTGCT
>CBDAFK010000086.1:0-11936 GCA_965195235.1 uncultured Desulfobacterales bacterium
ATACCACTTAACCACGCCAGGGGCGTGGCGAAAGCCGTGCCTGTGGCAGACAAGCCGGGCACGTAGTGACACGAAGTGAAGCGTCAGCGCTAACCTTTAGCGCTATCCAGTAAATTCAACAACTTCTGGATACCGGATCAAGTCCGGTATGACGGTTTTGGGACTTTTTACGAGTTCATCAGAATTAAGAACTAAATAAAAGACACTAATGCGGTCAAAGAGGTAATTTTTCGTATCTTCATGATATTAACCCTTTCTGATGAATAAATTTCATGCAAAGCAACCCTGCCACAAGTTATGGCCGGGCTGCTTTACCTT
This sequence comes from uncultured Desulfobacterales bacterium, assembly GCA_965195235.1. GTDB lineage: Bacteria > Desulfobacterota > Desulfobacteria > Desulfobacterales > ETH-SRB1 > Desulfaltia. The sequence goes on from CBDAFK010000086.1 coordinate 319, forward strand.
CATTCTTCTATATGGCTTTACTTTGAGGGCACCTTAGTTCGTAAATTATCACAAATCCCGTCCCCATTTGCATCTACATAGTTAGGCTTTGCCGCGCCTGCTCTGTTGATCGAGCCCTTTCCATCCCTTAGACCTCTGCGAAAGCCTTTACCTTTGCCCTGTTTTCCTGCGGCGTAGCCTTTGCCGTGCCTCCCAATCCGGGCTCCGATATTATCACAAATTCCATCGCCATTGGCGTCCACATAATCAGGCCCTCTCTGGACTGCTGTATTGTTTGGGCCGGTTAGATCTTTAGCGCCATTGCCTGCATATGCAAAAGAAACAGCAGTCAGCAGGCATAAACAAAAAATAAATACTTTAAATAAACTTTTCATTTTTCTTTCCTCCTTATTGTATTAGAATGTTTATCAACCTTTCACTTACTAATACAATCTAAAGGAAATTTTTCTTTCACTTTTTTATTTTTTAAGTTTAATTACTCAAATTTCGCACCCTTGATTTCTATCAAAGCCAAGGCGGTAAAGGAGCCAAATTCAATTTTTCAAGCGAAATGATTCATAGGTCTTTTTTAACCAGCACTTCACGACTTGTGCCAAGGACAGGCACAAAGAATATATAACTTACTGAACTCATACTTGGTTTCAAGCATTGTATTAATGCTTGTTATTGGTGCCGTTGTCGAAGTTTAAGGTCTAATATTTCGCTTTAAAAATTTATTTTGGCCCTCGCCGTCTAAAGGATTTGCTAAATAAAAAGGGTGTAAAGCTTTAGTTAATTATACCTGAAGCTCGTTTATTTTCATGCCTTAAATGACGGTTTCTGCCTCGACCTTTTCGTCCTTTCCATGGCCGAATTTCATTTGCGACAAACCGGCCTTGTTCCTTCATGTGCCCAAGAATCTTTATCTTTAAATCTTCATCAGGTTTGAGCCTGCCTCGCCATATAGTATCAGCAATATCAATCACCCAAATATTTCCCTGTAAATCTTCAATTTCCATCTTTTGATCAGAAATTATTTTGACAATCTTTCCGGCAAGAAGCCCACGCATAGGTGACATCCACACTTTTTGCTTGCGCTCCTGAAGTTCTCTGTAAAAAGGCAGCTTTTCCTGAAATACACTTTCCAGTCTCTCAGACAAACCGGTTGAGTATAAAAGCCCGCCGCCAACAATTGAAAGGGCAACGCTTGACAATATTACCAATATTGCAGCATGCCGGTACCCATGCTCGGTTCGGCGAAAGTAATAACAGGCAAACCATGTAAATCCCAGCAAAAAGATCAGCCAGAAAAATGGGATTACCAAGAATACAAACTCTGCGAGACTGTGGCTTAAGTTTTTATATAAATCCCATTCAGCGTATCTTAACTGAAATATAGCAATAGCGCTGGCAACACTTCCAAGGAAAATCGACAGGCCAAATACCGTCCATATCACAGAACGCTTGAGCAGGAAGTACTGTTTAGGATATGGACGCACTTTGTCTTTCTTAATTTTCTGGAGGATATTTTTACTTAGATCGGTCATGATTTCATATCAAGCGTTCAAGTTGATGACGCTTAGCTATTTTCTTGAAACTTGCTTTTGCTCTATTAATTTGTGTTGCCACGGTTCCTGCCGGCTTACGCAAAATATCACTTATTTCATCATAGCTTTTATCTTCAAGATACCGAAGAACAAGTATCTCACGATATTTATCCGGAAGCTCCACAAGCGCCTCTCTTACCTTTTCAGCATTTTCGAGGTTTTCATACGCTCCGTTACTTTCAATCGTATCATCAATAGAGTCAATCAGATTTGCTTCATCTTCAATATTTAAAGGTATAATTGATGAACGGAGTTTGGTTTTACGGTATTGATTAATAATTTCATTGTGAGCTATTCGATAAATCCAGCTTGAAAATTTCAGTTTCTGGTTAAAGCCGTTAAGATTTCGATATACCTTTATAAATACTTCCTGAATGATGTCTTCAGCCTCCTCCTGACTGACTGATGTGAGCCGTTTAATATAACGCAACAGCTTTATTTCATATCTTTTCATCAGGTAATAAAAACAATCCTGATCCTTGAGTGAAAGTTGAACAAGCTGCTCATCAGGCATATTTTCAAGGGTCTCAACCATTAAGAAATTCAATCAGTTTTACGATTTATGCCGGCAATTCTCATTGAGACCTTTGAAAAACTATCATTATTTGTCATTTCGACCAAAGGGAGAAATCTTAACGAACTTCAATGATTAAGATTTCTCGTCGATTACACTCCTCGAAATGACAAAATTAAAAGGTCTTTAATTTAGAAACAAATAGATGATGAGATATTTCTATTACAAATAAATTCTGGGAACACGATCCGCTATTGCAGATACAATTTCGTAGTTGATTGTATTAATGCTTGAAGCTATTTCATCGACTGTTATGGAGGCATTGCCCTGTTTGCCGAAAATTACTACCTCGTCTTCAAGCGAAACCTCCGGGATGTCCCCAACATCTAACATTGTCATATCCATGCATACACGGCCAATGATCGGCGCTCTGCGACCGCAGACCAGCATATGGCCACGGGAAGACAGCAGGCGGTTAAATCCATCCGCATACCCGATTGGCACTGTGGCAATGGTTGTAGCCTTTTGGGTCTCATAGGTAATTCCATAACTGACCTTAAATCCGGCAGGCACCTTTTTTAAATGAATTATTCTTGCTTTAAGCTCCATGGCCGGTTTCAGATCAACCCGGCTTTTATCCACATTATCAGATGTGTATAAACCATAAATCGATATGCCGGTGCGAACCATATCAAGATGTGTTTCGGGCATGTTTATTACTGCTGCGCTGTTGGCGGCATGTCTGACGGGAAATTCCAAGCCTGCGCTTTTAAGCTGATCAAGAAAATCCATAAATATTTCGAGCTGCTTTTCGGTATAAGACCTGTCAGGACTGTCTGCGATGGCAAAATGTGTATATATGCCGTCAATTTCAAGGTTCTTGAGACGCGCAATCGATTCTACTTCATGCACAGCATTATCAACATTCCGGTCTGATTGCGAAGTGCGAAAACAATCGGGCAGCACGCCAAGCCTTCCCATCCCGGTATCCACTTTAAGATGCACGCTGATGCTTTTACCGGCTGAACCCGCAGATGCGGAAAGGGCTTCTGCTGTTTTGTATGAACAGATGGTTTGTGTCAGACCAAACTCGATAAGCTCTTTGGCCAGACCAGGAGGAGTATAGCTGAAAATTAGAATAGGTGCGTCAAAACCCGCGTTTCTGAGTTGAATGCCTTCGCTTGCTCTTGCCACACCCAGAGCCTGAGCGCCGCTTTCCAGTGCCTTCCCTGCCACCTCGATAAGGCCATGGCCGTATGCATTGGCCTTTACAACAGCCATAAGGCGAGAATCCTGGCTTGTTATTCGCCTCAATTCGCGAACATTATGTGCTATGGCTTTAAGATCAACTTCCGCCCATACAATAAAATCTTGCAAAAGCCGGCCTCCCATGGAAAGTCATGAATTTAACTATAGATGGCTAAGTAAAAAGTCCAAAAATACCATTTCCCGTCATTCCGGCGAAAGCCGGAATCCAGTCTTTTCAAGCAGTTGCAAACCATCTGGACTCCGGTTTTCACCGGAGTGACGACTTTTTACGACGCCATCAATATTTGACACTAACGAGAAACAGCCCATGCGGAGGAGCTGTTGCCCCTGCACGGTTTCGATCCCTTGAAAGCAGTATTGTTTTAAAATCATCGGAGGTGATTTTACCAAGCCCCACCTCCACCAGAGTTCCGACAATATTACGCACCATATATCGCAGGAACCCGTTGCCCTCTATTTGAAAAGATAGATTGTTTTGATCCAATTCAATAAGGGTCGCATTTATTATTGTTCTGATCGTGTTTGATCTTGGACTGCCGGAGCCTTCAAATGCCTTGAAATCATGAGTTCCAGCTATGTGGCGAATCGCCGAGCGCATAGCTTCTAAATTGAGCATTTTGCGTATATGCCATACATAGCGCCGGCTGATGGCGGAATTAAGTCTTTGATTTAATATGTTGTAATGATAAGTTTTGCTTTTTGCGTCATACCTTGCATGAAACTCATCATCAATTAGGCAGCATTTTTTTATTACAATATCATCCGGCACAAGGCTGTTCAGGCCTTTTTGAAAGGTTTCAGGGCCAAGCTCTGTGTTGCAGTGAAAGTTTGCTGTCTGTCCCAAAGCATGCACTCCGGCATCAGTCCTTCCGGAGCCTGTCAGAGAAACCTTCTCGCGGGTCATGATACTAATTGCGGTTTCAATTACTTCCTGAATTGTGCGTCCGTTCTTTTGTCTTTGCCAGCCTTGATATTCAGTCCCGTCATATTCAATTGTTAATTTAAAATTCATAATTTAGGGATTTAGGGATTTAAGAATTGAAGGAAGCTGCTAATAAAATTTGCCTGTTTTGTGAAAATTGCAAATAACTTTTTGCAGAACCGTTAAATCTCAAACACAGAATAAGTATATTAGATGGTATGTTACGTCAACTTTTATTCTGACTGATTTTAGGCAAGCAATAAATATTGACCTGGAAGAACTAACATGGTATTTATATTTTAGGTTATATTAAAAATTAAGGAGGGATGGCCGAGTGGTTTAAGGCGACGGTCTTGAAAACCGTTGAGTGTCACAGCTCCGTGGGTTCAAATCCTACTCCCTCCGCCAGATGATAAATGGACAAAAAGTGCCTAAAGTGAGCTAAAGTATATTAAAGTGCCTAAAGTTAATCCCGCCAGGGCGGGATGCCATTTTATATGTTCCTTAAGCCATCAATGCACGAGGGGCAAACTTTTGTAGTTTTGGGTTATCAATTAGCACGCCGAAGGCGTATAATAATCCTGCCAGGGCGGGACTCACTTTAATATACTTTAGGCACTTAAAAACTCATGGAGAGATGGCCGAGCTGGCTGAAGGCGCTCGCCTGCTAAGCGAGTGTGGGGCGAAAGTTCCACCGAGGGTTCGAATCCCTCTCTCTCCGCCAGTTTTTTAAAGCATAAAAAAAGGAGGCAGCACTCGCTGCCTCCTTTTTTGTCAAGGAAACTATTTTAAAATTGATCTATTATTTCATGGTACCGCCTGCCGCATGGCTCTGCATTTTGATTTCAACTTTCTCGGTCAAGCCTTCATAGTACTCGCGAAGGATTACCAACACCTCCTCTCGACCAAAATGATCAGGAATATCACTGCCGTCGGAAAGCATCTTGCGAAGTTTTGTTCCGGAAAGAATCACACGATCTTCCTTTGCATGCGGGCAGGTTCTCAGTGATGCCATGCCATCGCACTTGAAGCAATAGAATGTCCAGTCGATCTTTAACGGTTCGCACAGGAGTCTTTTGCCATCATCTTCTGGTTTGGGAATTTCATCAAAAATTTCTTGTGCGTCAAACAGACCGTAGAAGTCACCAACGCCAGCGTGATCGCGGCCGATGATCATCCGGTTGACGCCGTAGTTCTGCCGAAATGTGGCATGGAGCAGGCCTTCTCTCGGTCCGGCATAGCGCATATCAAGTGGATACCCGCCCTGGACGATATTCTCCTTATTGAAGTAACCGTCAATAAGAGTATTGATGCATTTAATACGCACATCAGCCGGGATATCGCCTGGTTTCAGAGACCCGACCAGAGAGTGAATGAAAACACCGTCACATACCTCAACGGCAATTTTGGCAAGATACTCATGGGAGCGGTGCATCGGGTTCCTGAGCTGAAGCGCTGCGACCGTGCTCCATCCCTTTTCCTCAAAAATTGCGCGTGATTGTGTCGGAGTCATATAGGTGCCGGCAAATTTTTCAGGGAAATCACCTTCACTAAGCACCTTAACAGAGCCTGCCAGGTTGTAATCTTTCTGGTTCAATACCATGATAACGCCGGGATGATCTTTAGGGGCGATTTCCCAGAATTGATCGTCTGCAGATTCCTCTCCTTTACCTTTGTAAACCTTTTCGCATTCCCATTTTTTATCAGCCTCGGTCATCTCATATTTTTCGGTGACCTTCATGGTAGCCATGATCTCTCCGGCAGCATTCTGAAGGGCGATTTCATCACCTTCATTAATACTGTCAGCATCCTCTTTAGAAACGGACAAAGTTACCGGCACCGGCCAAAATGTGCCGTCGCTGATCAGAAAGTTCTCGCAAACACCTTTCCAGTCAGCCTTGGTCATAAAACCGGTTAACGGACTAAACCCACCGATACCCATCATAATAAGATCGCCGTTCTCGCGACCAGAAATGGGGATGGTTTTCAAGGTTTTTGCCTTTTCCTTTTCTGCCTCCAGTTCACTTCCTTCAAGTAAGCTGCAAACTAACCCTTTTCCTCCATGTGGTGGTACTAAATTTGACATTGATTTATTCTCCTTTTTTTATTGTTAAGCCACGATTAAAATCAAAGTTCTTCCAACTCTTTTATCTTAGTTTAAACCCTCTATTCCCGTATTCAGCATATGCCATGGCAACTGTTCTGTAAACAAGATGAGCCAGTTTTGAAAACGGAATAAACATAAATAAGTTAAACACAAAAATAAGATGAATGAAATATAGGGCATAAGAAAGACCAGCTATTCCCGCCAGCCTTGTCATCTCTGTCAGCATGCCGCTGGCACCAAGCCCAAAAACAAGCCATAATAGATACCAGTCCTTATAAGTGGACACCTGATCTGTTTTGCCCATACGATTTTTTATCATCAATGAGCTGCCGATAACAAGGGCTATCCCGCAGACATTGGCAAGCCATTTTACCGGGTTTAACTGGGAATATGGACCGTGAATCTGAAAAACATAAAGCACAATAAAAAATATGTTTGTCACAATAAACAGCCCGATAAATGAATAAAATACCATAAGATGCGCTGTGGTTCGGTCTTTATTTTCGAGGCACTCAGAAAACTTATTGTGCTTTAATATTGTCGGAAGAACGATGAAAAGCGCCCGTATAAGTCCTCCAATTTCAAGTTTCTTTTTGTCTGTCTTGCCTTCAAGCACTGCGTTTTCATGCATATCATTTACAAATCTTTTGAGCCCTATTCCGAAAACCACTACAACCCATACAGTAAGCGGAATAAAAATCATGTCAACAAGCCATGAGGAAAAAAAATGTGAATGAACGATTTGATCTCCGCCCGGGGTAAAATCGAGCAGGCCTGTAATAAAACCAAGCACCAGAAAAACAACCACAGGTATTCCCAATAGCACAGGCAGCTTCTTTGGATCATTCACAGCTTTTCCTATGAATTTCGGCGCTGCATATTCCGTGATTGCATAAGAACGAATAGCTCCCAGCACATCACCTGGATTTGCGCCACGCGGGCACAAGGTAGAACAATCTCCGCAATTATGACACAGCCAGATGTCCATGTTGCCGACCAGTTTATCCTTCAGCCCCCATGATGCGGCAATCATCTCTTTTCTTGGAAAGGGTTTATTCTCCGGAGAGATCGGGCAGGCCACCGAACAGGTTGCGCATTGAAAACATTTTTTTAGTGTATCTCCCCCGAGCCCGATCACCTCTTTGACAAACTTAATATCAGGCTCAACCAGGTATTTATCCGCCATACTAATACCTCCTTATTATATTGACTATTGAAGATCGTCGATTGACGATTGATTTAGGAAAAGCGGCTTCAATCATCAATCATCAATCATCAATCATCAATCATCAATCATCAAAATCCCTTAAACGGGTTTGGACCAAGCTCCTCAATCGTATCCACAAAAGAATTAACAATTCCCGGGATCTTGTCATACTCATCAATAGCAATATCAAACTGCGCTACGCGCTCGTTTTCCAAGGCAAGACTTGCCAGCGCCTCGCCTATCTTTTTCATCCTGATACTGGCAAGTTCGCTGCCCTTTACAAAGTGGCACTGGTAGTCATCGCCATACTTGCAACCAAGCAGGAAGATACCATCCATGCCCTTGGAAAGAGCGTCCTTTATCCAGACTACATTAACAGAGCCGAGGCATCTAACCGGAACAAACCGGACATCAGCAGAATAACTAAGCCTGTTGATTCCTGCAGCATCCAGAGCAGGATATGCATCATTTTCACAAATCAGCCCAAGTATTCTTAAGGGTGGTTCAGTGTAATCATCTTCAGAAGGAACCCCTATTGACTTGACCATTGATCCGACACTGTCGATACTATAATCGGAAAAACTGATTATACGTTCGGGACAGGCGCCCATGCAGGTGCCGCAGCGCCTGCACCGTGTCGGGTTAAGCTTAGGTGTTCCTTTTTCATCATCATCAAGAGCGCCAAAAGGACATTCCTGTGTACACCGTTTGCACTGAGTACACCTTTGAAAGTAAAAGTCCGGAAACGTCATATCTCCTGACCTTGGATGTACTGAAACACCTCTATTCGATGATTCTATGCACTGGATAGCCTTCAAAGCCGCGCCACTGGCATCTTCGATAGACTCTTCAATTGTCATGCTGCGCCGGATACATCCGGCAGCATAAATGCCGGTTCTCTGAGTTTCATAGGGAAAACAGATGAAATTTGAATCAGCATATTCATTGAAAAGTTCGTTATCACGGAAACCAGGTCCCTGTCTGTAAGCCAGATTGATTACAGGATCATCTGCAGTTGCCGGAACCATGCCGGCAGCAAGGACAACCATATCAGCCTTGACCTGTATTTTTGCGCCGAGAAGGGTATTGTCGGCTTCGACAATTAGCCCGTCACCATTTTTGGCTACACTTATAACATCCCCTTTGGTTAAAAAGATACCCTCATCCTGCTGAATACTCTTGTAAAAATTTTCCTGCAGTCCAGGTGTCCGCATGTGCTGATAAAAGATATAAGCCTTGCCGTCATCAGGATAATCTTCACGCACATATTTTGCCTGCTTAAGGGCTACAAGGCTTGTAACCGAACCAGTGTAGTCAAAGTCGCTATCATCATCCCCCTTGCCCGGGCTTTGAATAAATACAACAGACTGGGCTTCATTGCCGTCTGACGGCTTTGTTATTTTGCCTTTTGCGGCTATTTCCTCAAACTGATAATTGGTGACAACATCCGGCAGTTCGCCAAAACCGAGATGGGCAAACGCATCACCTTCAAGCTTATCCTGTCTCCAGCCTGCGGCAAGAATCACCCCTCCAAACTTTTCTCCGTCAGGATCATAAGTTAAAATATCCTTTTTACCTTTATTATATTCATTGTAAAGCTCGTTGAGCTTTTCTGCTTCAAGCTCCTTGCCGTTTTCATCAACCGTCATCTCCTCAGGCAAAGGATACGGCACATCAAATTCTATTTTTTCGCCAGGTTTTTTGAAGGTCACGATAAATTCACCCGGCTGACCGGCAATACGGGCAACTATGGTATTTGTCTTGACCTCAATGTTAGAGTAAGCTTCAGCCTCTTTGATTTTAGCCTCGATTATTGGCGGCACCAGGGTTTCAAATGGGTCTTCATTCGGAAGTTGCTTGCGGAATTTGGATACATTTCCGCCAAGTGATTCTTCCTTTTCAACTATAGTTACGTCATATCCGGCCTTTGCGACATCTATGGCAGCAGATATACCTGTTATACCGCCTCCGATAACAAGAATCCTTCTGCTGATTGTTTCGAGCTTGGACGGTTCCGGCAGCTCGATTCTTTCAACCTTTGACATTCCCATATTAATATAATCTTCCGCCAGCATTTGAAGCCTGTCAAAATGTTCACCATCGTCTTTTTGTTCTTCAGTAAGAGCCGGGAATTCTGACCTTGGATGTGACCATACAACCTGTTCCCTTAAGTTTACCCTGTCAACAATACAGCCGTCAAATCTGAACACGTCAAAATTCACACGTCGTGAACAGCCTGCAATAACAAGGGTATTTATCCCCTCATCCGCAATATCCTTTTTTATTAATTCAACCCCTTCCTTTCCACAAAGAAAAGGATGGGTTTTAACTTCGATCCCCTTTTTGGGGACTCCGCACAAACCTTCTATGTCAAGGACATCTCCGATTCCACAGCCTGTGCAGATATATACACCATACTTTTTATCCATGGATCCCTACCTCCTCACCAGGGTTTGAATAGCCTTAAGGGCCATACCGGTTGCATTCTGATTCGATGTTACTACGTCGGCAGGCTTATTTGCACATCCTGCAGCAAACATGCCGCCCTTTTCAAAATCGTTAATAATAAAACCTTCCTCATTGTATTTCAGATCAGCCGGAAGCTTGGCATTTTTAGTTGTCGGCTGCATACCCGCGGCAAGGACAACCATGTCTACTTCCTGATTCATCTTTTCACCTGTCACAGCATTTTCTGCAACCACAGTTATATTCTTGGAATCCGGATCTTCACTGACCTCTGCAACCTTGCCTTTTATAAAAAAAATGTTTTCATCTTCTTTAATTTTTTTGTAGAACTTTTCATACCTGTGGCCCGGAGTTCTGATGTCAATATAAAAGATATACATCTTGGCATCTGGGTATTGTTCCCGGATATATGTGGTCTGCTTGAGTGAAGCCATACAGCAAATATAAGAACAATAGGTAAGATGATTTTCATCCCTTGATCCCGCGCACTGAACAAAGGCAATGCTTTCAGGTTCCTTGTTATCCGAGGGACGGGTAATTTTTCCTTTGGTCGGCCCGTTGGGAGCTGCTAATCGTTCCATCATCATGTTAGTAATGATGTTCTGATATTGACCAAAACCAAGATTATCTATCCTGGCAGCATCATACGGTTCCCATCCTGTAGCCCATACAATGGCTCCAACATTCAGGTTGATAGTCTTTGCTTCCATGTTCAGATCAATGGCATTATATTTACATGCTTCTACACACCGTTTTGCATCGTCTGTCCCTATGATTTGAGGAGAAATAACATAACGGGCCGGAAAAGCCATTTCAAAGGGAAGATAAGCGGGCTTGATCTTATTCATTCCAAAATTGAAATCACTGGGAATTTCGGTTTCACAGACCGCCTCACAGTCCCCGCAGCAGGTACAGTTTTCGTTAACATACCTCGGGCTTAACTTGATAGTAACATCATAGTTGCCAGGTGTTCCATCAACCTTTTCAACCTCAGCCAATGTCAATACTTTTATTCTTGGATTGTCTTTTATTCTTCTAAAATTGATTTCCAGACCGCAGGCCGGGGGGCAAAGCTTGGGAAAATATTTATAAAGCTGTGCCACTCTTCCGCCCAGATAAGGATTTTTTTCGATCAGGAATACCTCGTACCCCACTTCGGCAGCTTCTAAGCATGTGGTTAACCCGCTTATTCCTCCTCCAACAACCAAAATGCTTTCGCTAACTGGGGCTGCTTTGTCTTCTGTCATACTATGCCTCCGTACAATATAAATTCAGAACTCCTCGGTGTATAACATAAATCCTTGCTATCACTTAAATTTCTAAATGTTGCAGGAGTTCTGACGGTTAGGGGTTAAAACCGAAAACAGTTAATATTTTCTCTCTTTACATAACTTTTTTTGATAACAACAAAATCATTTCTTGTCAAGAAATTTTGCAGTAACTTTAATATATCTTATCAATTTTATAATTGACAAAGCAATCATCTTTTGGCATATGCATCAATCAGAAAATTACAAACTCTAATAAACAAATTATGTAACCGTTCA
>CBDAFK010000087.1:0-5712 GCA_965195235.1 uncultured Desulfobacterales bacterium
GAACGTCCAACATCGAATGAAAAACAAAAGAAACGGAGGTAGGAGCAAGGATTTATGATTGAAAAGATAGAGCGACCTGTCTGCCGTGCCGGCACAGGCAGGAGCGATTCCAACAATCATAAATCAACAATCATAAATCAACAATCCAAAGAGGACAGAACATGAAGCATGTTGAAAAAGTTACAGAATCTAAAACCTAAAAGTTTAGTCTGTCAATATCAGAAATTTTGCCGATGATAATCATGGCGCTATTCTGACAAAACTCGAAATCAGCTCCCGGGATCAGATGAAATTCGTTCGATAGAATATCTTTTACAGCGATAACTACCACCTTATATTTATTTCGTATCTTAAGCTCGTCAAGTGTTTTTCCTATGAACTTATCTGGCACAGCAAGTTCAACGATTTCGTATTCAGGGGAGAATGGAATGTGTTCGATCAGATTGGGGGAATGAAGTTTTTGGGCGAGTCGTTTAGCTCCCTCTCTTTCAGAATAAATGATATCAGTTGCTCCAATGGCGGTCAATATTTTACCGAAAGCATCATTTTTTGCTTTGATAATGATCCGTTTAACCCCAATACTTATCAGGTTAAGAGTAGTCAGAGCATTAGCCTCAAGATTATCGCCCATATTAAGTATGACTGCATCCACATCTTTATTTACAAATTCCGACAAAACCTTTTTATCAGTAGTATCGGCGATAATCGATTCAGTCACAAATTCTTTTATTGCGTTCACACTTTTTTCGTTCCGGTCAATTGTTAGCACCTGATGCCCTAAGTTTTCCAACTCTATGGCTGTATTTTGCCCAAAAGTTCCCAGACCTATAACAACGAAATATTTCATAGTTAATGTTCTCCTTTAACTCAATGTCATTAACTTAATGGCCGTTCTTTAAAGTAGTTCCCTTAAAAGATGAACATCCAACATCGAACATTGAACGTCGAACATCGAATAATGATGTCGCTCCGCTCTTTAAAATTATTTTAAAATAGAACAAAAAAAGCAATACCGAACCTTGAATGACTATTTCTGTTTCTTTTCAGATGTTCATCTTTTTCCATTCAGCATTCGATGTTCGACATTCATCTCTTTTCCCATTCAACGTTCGATGTTGGACGTTCGATGTTCGATGTTCATTTTTTTTCAGTCCCTTAACTTATGACTATATCCGCTTCCGGATAAGTAAATGAAGCCGGTTTTAGGCGCCCCACAAGAGAATATGCTATGGCAAGGGGCCCTGCACGTCCGATAAACATTGAAAGAATGATCACCACTTTTCCTGCAAAGCTCAGGTCCGGGGTTATCCCTGTAGAAAGTCCCACTGTTCCCAGAGCGGAGACTACCTGGAAAAGAATATTTAGAGGAGCTGCTTTTTCCATATACATGAGTATTCCGGTGGCTGTAAAAACCCATACCATTGCCATGATGCTTATGGCAAAAACTTTTCGCATGGTTTCCTGCGGAATCCGGTTTTTAAAAATGAAAACATCATTTCTGCCGGAAATGTAGGAACGTAGAAACACAAGAAGCAAGACAAAACTTACGGTTTTAATCCCCCCACCGCTGCCGCCTGGTGAGGCTCCCACAAACATGAGAAAGAGTATAATCCAGAGACTGGATTTATTCATATTTCCGATTTCGATTGTATTAAAGCCTGTGGTTGTTGAGGCGGAGACGGCCTGAAAAATGGATATCATAGCTCCGCTTCCCGAAATCCATATAATTCCTGCTCCGATTAGTATTAGAAGAGCTGTGCTGGAAAGAACTATTTTTGTGTGAGTCGATAATCTTATGGCTTGTTTCATAAACCGCTTTTCCGGAAGGAGAACAAAAAGTTCATACAGGCAAAAAAAACCGGCTCCACCGCCTAAGGCAAGAATGCTGATTATGAGGTTGATAGAAAAGCATTCATTGTAAGCTTTCAGGCTATCGGGGAAAAGGGAGAATCCGGCAGTGCAAAATGCGGACACTGAATGAAAGGCGGCGAGGTAAAAAGCTTTTCCGCATGGGAAAAATCGCATCCAGGAAAGTCCAAGAAAAATTGTTCCAGCCAGCTCAAATACAATAGTGAAAAGGAGGATAATTTTTGCAAAGCGTATCATGTCAACAGAGGTTGGCCGGGTTATTGATTGTCTCAGCAAAGTTTGGCCGCTGATAGACAGCCTGCCACCTATGCCTAAAACTACAAGGGTTATTATTATCATATATCCCAGACCGCCGATTTGAAAAAGCGCAAGGATAATCATTTGTCCGAAGCGGGAATAGAATGACCCTGTGTCCACCACCACCAATCCGGTTGTAGTGACAGCGGAACTGGCTGTAAACAGGGCATTTAGAAAGGATTGACGATATCCGCTGGAAGAGGCAGCCGGCAGGGTTAGAAGAAAAGCGCCGATAAAAATCAGAAAAAGAAATCCAACTACAATTAGCTGCATGGATGTGGGTTTTTTAAACAAGCGTGTCATCTTGTATGTCGATGGATTTGGATTTATTATCAATTCAGCATCAACCTTGACAATATGGACCATCCATTGTAATTAGCAAGGGTACTATTTAGGTTGTTTAGGCTGTAGACTGTTAGGCTGTAGGAAAAAATTGTAGTCACTGCAAAGCAGTGCAGGTTTGAGAATACGGCCTTGTATTATCTTGCAAACACCTGATTTTCGCTATGTGTTGCCAAGAGCTATGAGACGAAGCGACCCTATCAATGACCAAAAAAACTAACAGCCTACAGCCTAAATCCCTACAGCCTAAACAATTTTTACAATACAGTTTAAAGACATCTTTTGCAATGTTTTTATTACAATGACAGAGCCTATCATATCAAATCAATCAAACCAAGGCACAGTTATTTCCGTTCGCGGGAGTGTGATTGATGCTCATTTCCCCCAAAGACTTCCTCATATTCATAACCTTTTAAGAACAGGCGATAACGGAAGGATAGCTGTCGAAGTAGAGACCCATCTCAGCGCTGAAGTTATTCGTGGTGTTGCGCTGACCCTGACCCAGGGGCTGGCTTGTGGTTCGCAGGTTATTGATACTGGCCGACCTTTGCGTGCACCAGTAGGCAAGTGTTTGCTCGGCAGGATGTTCAATGTATTTGGTGAGACTATCGATAGAAAAGGTGAAATCAAAGGCGAAGAATGGCGTTCCATTTACAGGGAGCCTGTGCCCATCAGTCAACGGGCGACAACACCTGAAATTTTTGAAACCGGCATAAAGGCTATTGATGTTCTGGCTCCTATGGAGAGGGGAGGAAAGGCAGGACTCTTTGGCGGCGCGGGTGTCGGCAAGACAGTAATAATTACTGAAATGATACATAATATTGTTGGCCAACATGAGGGAGTCAGCATCTTTTGCGGTATTGGTGAACGATGCAGAGAAGGGGAGGAGCTTTACCGCGAGATGAAGAAGGCCGGTGTGCTTGACAACTCAGTAATGGTGTTCGGACAGATGAATGAACCGCCCGGCGCCAGGTTCAGGGTAGGCCATGCAGCGTTGACCATGGCCGAGTATTTCAGAGATGACGCGAGGCAGGATGTGCTGCTTCTGATCGACAACATTTTTCGCTTTATCCAGGCGGGATCAGAGGTATCAGGGCTCATGGGACAAATACCTTCCCGCCTCGGTTATCAGCCAACCCTGGGAACTGAATTAGCCAGGCTGGAAGAGAGGATTTGCAATACAGCAACCGGCGCAATTACCTCCACTCAGGCCGTATATGTGCCTGCAGATGATTTTACAGATCCCGCGGCCGTTCATACCTTTTCTCATCTTTCCGCATCCATAGTATTATCAAGAAAAAGGGCCGGCCAAGGGCTATATCCAGCCATAGATCCGCTCAAGTCCGGATCTAAAATGCTTGTGCCTCCTGTAGTTGGGATGAGGCACTACCGTGTGGCACAGGAGGTGCGTAAAACACTTGCGACATATGAAGAACTGAAAGACATCATTGCTATGTTAGGGTTAGAGGAGCTATCGCTGGATGACAGGCGGATTGTGCGCCGTGCCAGACAATTAGAACGGTTTATGACACAGCCCTTTTTCACAACCCAGCAATTCACAGGCTATGAAGGCAGGATGGTTGACCTGAAAGAGGCCTTAGATGGTTGCGAGCGCATATTGAATGATGAATTTTCCGATTATCCTGAGAGAGCGTTCTATATGATCGGAAATATTGAGGAATTAAGGAGATGAATTGAGGAATTGAGGGATTGAGGAATTCAGGAATTGGGGAATTTAGGAATTTAGGGATTGAGGGATTAGGGGATTGAGGGATTAGGGGATTGAGGAATTAGGGGATTGAGGAATTAAAATCAATATAATACCTTCAATTCCTAAATTCCTAAATTCCTAAATTCGCAATTAAGAGGTTTATATTATAAAAAAAATGAAACTCAAACTCTTGCTCCCAACAGAGATTCTTGTTGACGAAGAGGTTGTCAAGGTGATTGCCGAGGCTGAAAACGGCTCTTTTTGCCTTTTGCCCCGTCATATTGATTTTGTGGCTGTCATTGTTCCCGGTATTTTTTGTTTTGTAACACCCGATCTCGTCGAACAGTTTTATGCTGTTGATGAAGGTATCCTGGTTAAATGCGGCCATGAGGTTATGCTTTCCATTAGAAATGCCGTGCGAGGTCCTGATCTTGGAATGTTGAAAAAAACTGTTCAAAAACAATTTGTTGAGCTTGAAGATCGGGAAAAAATGTCGCGTTCTGCATTAGCCAGACTCGAAGCCGGTTTTATCAGGCGCTTTGTGGATCTTGAAAAACAGGGATTGACAACAGGTCTGTGAATAAAAAACATCGACAGTCAGGTGATAAATTCAGCGAAACAGTGGGGGCCAAAGAGGTTCGCAAGATCAAAGCGCGTCGTGAGAAGGAGAGTGTCGTCTGGTTTGGACTGGGTATGTTTGGCGTCCTTGGATGGTCGGTAGTCATCCCCACTTTGATTGGCATCGGCCTGGGCGTCTGGATAGATATAAAATGGCCGAGCCGCTATTCCTGGACATTAATGCTTCTCATCATCGGTGTTATTTTGGGTTGTTTAAATGCATGGTTATGGATAACATCTGAGCGAAAGATGATTAAAGGGAATAAAGAAACAAAAAAAAAGAATGTGTAAAGTTGCAATCCTCATAACGGCTTTTGTTGCAGGCATGGGTCTCGGGACATTTTACTTCGGAGGTCTGTGGCTGACTGTTAAGCGGCTTCCTAAGGTCAGAAGGCCAGCGCTTTTGAGTATGTGCAGCTTTTTTGGACGTCTTGGGATAATTCTTTTTGGATTTTATCTCATCATGGATGGTCATTGGGAGCGGATGATGGTATGTATGATCGGTTTTCTATTAATGCGGGGAATTCTTATTCGTGTCTGGGGGCCGGTGAGAGGCCGGAGGTCGGAGGTCAGAGGTCGGAAGTCGGAGGTCTGAAGTCAGAGGTCGGAGAACCAGCAACGAGGAACCAGCGCAGTAAGCAGTAGACAGTAAGCAGTAGACAGTAAGCAGTAGACAGTAAGCAGTAGACAGTAAGCAGTAGACAGTGAGCAGCAACGAGAAACCAGCAACGAGTAACGAGAAATATGCATATAACTCCTGATTCAACAATTTTATTTCAATTAGGACCAGTTTCTTTGAATGCGACCATACTGTTTACATGGTGCATAATGGCATTGATGGCTGTCGGGTCCTGGCTTGTGACCAGAAAGCTTTC
>CBDAFK010000088.1:0-8674 GCA_965195235.1 uncultured Desulfobacterales bacterium
CTTGGATTAAGCTCAATTCGATCCATTAAAATCATCACAAGTCCTCCTGAGAAATTTTTCTTATAATACCTTGCCTATGATATTGGTGTCAATTAATTCGTGTCCCATTCAGAACGAGATGGGGGACGTTGCTACTTAACTACGTGAAGGGGGACGTCCTTAAATAGTTAAATAACTTTGTTTGGATTAGAACGATTTCTTTCCCTGTCCTTCCTAAAAATACATCCAGCCATAAAAATCAACAAATTTTATCCTTTCAAGAAAATAAGAACTGTTGAACTGCCAGGCGCTAAGGACGCTAAGATTTTTTTATTTTGTTTGGACAGAATTAACTGGATTGTTTGGATTTTTGTTGCTCTGTCAGCTTCCCCCGATCTGCGGGACAGGCTACTGAAGCTGGCAGAAAGCAATCAGCCTCCCGCCCTCCATCCTTTTGACTCAGGAGAGGCGAGCAGGTCGGCGGAGGGAATACATTTTTTAATATCTCTATATTTGTTTTAAGAGCTCAAAATATTCATCCCGACTCATTCCAACAGTTCGCATATTGTTCTTAATGATATCAATATCAATTTCATCATATTCAGGAATTACAACCGCCCGTTTTGCATTTGGATGAATCAAAATATGATGAGACCCCTTTTTACGTTTGTACCTGCAACCGTAGAGTTGAAAAACCTCCATTTGTACTTTCCAATTAGTAGGCGCTATTCTTGGCATTTATGCCACCTGCAATGAATGTTTCTCAAATCCAATCATTTCTGTATTAAGAATGATTGTATTATTTTGCTTTTCATATCCGCACTCGGCAAGATATTCATCCAAAGCGCCTATTTGACTCATTTCTTCAAATTGTATTTGGATAACCTCTAAAAGATTGTTCTTGGCTTCTTCGCGAGTTTTCCCTTGGGAGATAAAATCCAATTCAGGGCATTTAGCAATATACCATTTGCCCTTACGCCATACTTCAATAGTTACATTTAGATTCATTTTTAAAACCCTCCTTTTGAGAAGTCTTGCGGGTCCATTGATTTGTTTTATTTGGGACTGAAGGGGGACGTCCTTAAATAGTTAAATAACTTTGTGTAATGAGGGGGGGGTTGCCACCATTCCACTATTTTACTATTTTAATAATAGGTCTCTCAAAACACTTTGTCAGACTATCAACTACAATAGCTTGCGAAAATCATCATTGGTCAAGCCTGCATCCCGGACAATGTTTCCCATCGTGATTGCGTTGATCGGGTTATGCCGGGGAATCGTTATGATCCGGCTTCCGTCTGTCATCACAATATGTTTACCCTGACGCGCAACCCAAAAACCTGTCTTTTCCAAAGCGCGAACTGCGTTAAGGTGATTTACTCCGGGTAACTTGGGCATAACTATGCTACCCTGACTTCCACTTCACGGACCGTTTTACCACGGGCAAGTTCCGCCACAACATCCAGATATTCTGCAATGGCAGCACCAATATTTTCCAAGGCCTCCTGTTCAGTAGCCCCTTGGGAATGACAACCGGGCAAGCCTGGCGCTGATACAGCAAAACCTTCCGCGGACTGTTGCAAAATAACTTTGTATTTCATTCCGCTCACCTCATAATTTTAGCTTAATTTTTTTCATGTAATGGGGGACGTTGTTACCTTCTGACCTTATTGCAGATATTCTAACAATTTTTTATCATTGTCAACGAGTTTTTTCCCTCTCTCTATGCACCTGCTAACACTTTTCTCACTTAGCCTTAGCTCTAACGCTATTTTTGCTCCACTATGCCTTAGCTCTATCGCTGCCAAATAGCTAATGATTGCCCTGGTATTGCTAATATCTTTTTTGCGCTTAGATGATATCAACTCTTTGAGGTCTATGTTTCTATCGGTACTTACCCTTTTTATCAATTCATTTAAAGAAATCCTGGACTTAATGCTTCGTTCGTGAAGTTCGTTTGCCCCTTTCAATGCCTGAACAACAAAATCACCACTCCCAAGAATTCTTTCATCAGACAGTTCCCTTTCTTCTTTCTTTCTACCTAAAAGACCAGCCTTGTTACCGCCCGCACTTCGCACTAAACCACCTCCCTGGAGTTCAGGGCGTTTCCCTTGATCTATTCCGTTCTTGACGAATTCTCTATACCTTCTTCGCGCGACTCTTTTGGTTTCACCAAAATGGAGCAGCACGTCTTCGATGGTCTTCTCGGCTAAGGGTTTAATGGACGCAGAGCGCATAGTGCCTGGGGCAGAGTGTTGTTTGGGTGAATCCGGCTGATCCGATTGGCTTGGTGTTCTCTGATTCCTCATTCCTGACTTCAGATTTCTGACTTCTGGAACCAAGGGGTTCTTACAGCGGCCAAGGATGGCGCGGTGACCTGTCCATGGGTATTTGTCGAGTTCTTTGAGGTCGTTTACAAGGCCCGCTCTTAATGGGTTGAGATGGATGTATCGAATCAGTTCCAACAGGTAAGGGTCTTCTTCGCATACAACAGATTTGTACCGATTCTGGAAAAGATGCCCACTTCGCCGATGACGAATGTTGAATGTTACTGCATAACCGGTCATAAGCCGGCGCATTACGGTGCTAAGCGGCGTAGTGCCAGTGCGTAAAAGCAGATGAAAATGATTTGGGATCAGCGCCCACGCATAGCATTGAGTTTGTGTTTCTTCAAGGATGGCGGCAAGTCGTTCCAGAAAGGAAGAGCGATCTTTATCGTCCCAAAAGATTTTTCGGCGTTCGATTCCCCGGGCCATTACGTGTTGAATGACACCGGGAGCATCAAGTCTGGCTTGGCGTGGCATAGGTTTTGTTCCTGATATCATTTACCTTCTTCAGGCTGGAATTTATTGGTCAAAAATGCATCAGCGCCATATATTATCCCAACAGCTATCTGGATTGCATCAGGAGTTCTGATTGAATATTTTGCCCTAAGCTTCGATGACAATTCTGAAACTTCATGAAAAATCTCAAAAGTTGTTAATCCTTCAGCGTACAGTAATATATCACGGTATTTTTCGGCCAAAGATTCATTTTTCGTCTTGAATGGAAGGACTAATACCTCCAATAATGTGATCGTTGATGTTAACGCATCAATTTTCCCAGCATTGATTTCAGCAAAAAACGGTCGCAACATGCTCAGATATTTAGGATTTTTTTCAATGAAATATATAAATGGAGCAGTATCGATACAAATCCTCAACCCTCGTAATTCATCGACTAATCCCATGATTCTCTCTCCTTATGAACATAATCCTGAGCATCAATACCTTTCCATATATTAGCGCCCAGTCCCTCAAGCTCCATAATACTGCTTTTTCTTCTTTTGCCGATGGATTTTTTGAGCCTGGTTGATATGATTTCCAAGAGGGTCAATTGTTCATCTATGCTTAAAGACTTAATTCCTCTTGCATAGTCACTATAGGAAAGTGATGTTCTTCTTGTTTCCATTTTGTCGCATCCTTTCATTTGTGATGGTCATTCCCTTTTTTACGCCCGTACGATATGATCGGCAGGCTCCCTGTACACACCGCGTGTATCAACAATGATCTTAGCATTAGCCTTGATCATTTCATAATCAAAATCATCATGATTCGTGGCTATCAACACACAATCAGTAGACGGAGGGGACGTTGGCAGGTTTGTAAGGTTATTCATCTTCCTCCATATTTTAGCGCCCTTGCGTGAGCTTTTAATTACGATCTCCTGACGATTATCAAGTATCGGCTGGTTACGCCGAGGATTTTTTTCTTTTGCATCGCCGATACGACCCCTGCGTCGAAGCGTTCGGATGAGGAAAGTAGGAGGGGACGTTGGTAACTTTGTAAACTTATTCATTAAGAAGTCCCTGCTTTTTTAACTGCATTCCCCTTCCCACTGCTTTCTTGACGCCAACTCGACTGATTCCCAGTACTGACACAAACTCGAATACATAATCATAAAGCTTCATCTTTATAGTTCACCACGAATTTTCACGGGGTTATCAAAAACACTCTTCATGCCTTTCTCGTCATTCGCTTTCTATAATTTCGGAAGCTCTTTTTACAAAATCCTCTATCTTGCCAGTAAACGAACAAATCCTTCCCTTTTCGTCGTGCAGATGGTCTGGAAAGTGTGACAACTTGTGGCTCTTATAATCGACTCGATGGTGTGGAAGGGAATCAGCTCGGATAATACTGTGCTTGCTTTTATCCAAAAGATTATAGCTGTAGCCTTTGACTTCAAGCCTGTGCTCTCCAAAATCGTATTCCTCATGAATATGCAAGAAGTGTCCTCCTGGGCTAATCTCAACAAAAACTTGAAGATAGCCAGAGATCAAAGCAAGTTCCACAAGGGAGGGAAATTCAATGTGAAATTCATGTAGAGGACGAAATTTCTCGGTTATAAGATCATAGATCAGCCAACAACGATTGATAATTAGCCTTCGCTGGTGAGAATTATGCAACACCCGCAGCAAGCTCCTCAATTGAGAATTTTGATTGAATCGTCCGAAAGTAGCTTCTGTAACATATGGCCCATGCAATAAAATCCGGGGTGTCCTCTGCGGGGCTTCCAACTATCAACTTATAGAATATCTCTGAGCGCAGGTTATATTTTTTCTCATACTCGTGAAGCTGTTGAGATAACTTAGCGATAGCCGTATCCGTGGACAGCTCAAGGTTACTGATTTCCTGGACAAACTTTTTTTTGGACATCTTCATATGCTTTTTACCTCCTCTATCCAACACCTTCATTTTTTACCTTCTGCCAATTTCATCGAGAGAGACCTTTGAATTTCTTGCATCTGTGTCATTCCCGCGAAAGCGGGAATCTATGAGCCTTTGATATGACTGGATTCCTGCTTTCGCCGGAATGACAATATAGCGATGATTTCGAAAAATGCAAAGGTCTCCCAGAGTGGCGCCAATTAACCGAATTTACCAAACCTTCCACTCTGCCTGGTTGTTGTTCCACAGGTTATTCAAATATTCAGTATCTCTTATTGTATCCATGCATACCCAGAACCCGTCATGCTTGTACACCATTAATTCGCCCTGTTGTGATATCGAATCCAATGGGCCTACTTCCAAATCACAATCGTCTCTGTCTTCAAGATAATCAAACAGGACACGGTTAAAAACAAAGAACCCGCCATTCACATAGTTGCCAGCATACTTGGGTTTTTCAGAGAATTGGGTGACCTGATTCTCCTGGATATTAAGCTCTCCAAATCTTAGGGACTTAGGGCGTACACCAGTGACCGTAGCTGTTTTGCCGTGGGATTTATGAAATTTCAAGAGATTTTCGATATCTATATCAGCGACTCCGTCTCCATAGGTTACCATCAGTTGAGATGTTCTGGGCCACCTTAATTGCACCGAATTATCAAATTACTCTTCATGCCTTTCTCATCAACTACGTTCTATTGAAATCTCGCCCGCCAGCACATCCAACAACTGGATAATGCTAAGGCTTTCGCCAGGCTCAACATTCTCTTCCTTTCCAATGTGTATATGATCGGGAAAATTCGACAAATCGGGAAAATGTTCGACATTATCCCATCGCTTACGCAGTTTTCTACGTTCTTTATCCATCCACTGATACCGATACCGGCGCGTAGTAAGATCGTCGTCTTGTAACACAAAATACTCCGCTGCTTCCAGGAAATCCCCGTTGCTTAGCGTTATCCTTATGCGAACGTAACCTCTATCCAGCCACACTTTTTCCTCAACCACGTTAAATGACGTAATGATTGGGCTGATAGCGAGTTTCGTTTTGAGCTGGAGTACATACTCTGCAAGTGTGGTCATTACCTATATACTCCCAACACATCTAACCGCTGACATATAGCCTGATACATTTCGTAGAACACACTCCACTCGACGAAATCCATCCCATCCCCTAATTCGCCGGCCCGAAAGCGACGATAGAACTCCTGAGACGACATATTGAATTGTTTCTCATAAGCTGATAATCGCGCCTCTAAGTCACGCCGCTCCGCGAGTGCCCGCTCGGCCTCTGCTGCCAGCAACTTATCAAGAGTCCGATCAATTACTTCACTGCGGAAACCCTGGCGATAAAGCTGCTCTAAGCTCCGAAGTTTATCAAGCGTGCGAATTGCTGCTTCCATAAAACCTCCACACTCATCTTTCAGTGAAACTCCATGTTGTTCCGTGGTAAATTTTTTACCTTCTGCCAATTTCATCCAGAATGGCACCAATTAACCGAACTTACCAAACCTTCCACTCTGCCTGCTTACTATCCCACAAGCTATTCAAGTGCTCTGTGTCCCTTATAGTATCCATGCAGGCCCAAAACTTGTCATGCTTGTACACCATCAATTCGCCCTGTTGTGATATTTGATCCAATGGGCCTACTTCGAGGTCACAATCGTCTCTGTCTTCAAGATAATCAAACAGAACACGGTTAAAAACAAAAAATCCTCCGTTTACATAATTGCCTGTATATTCCGGCTTTTCAGAAAATCGGGTGACCTGATTCTCCAGGATATTAAGTTCTCCAAATCTTAGGGTAAGCTCAGGGGTTATGTTGCCAGTTTAGTTATGTTGTGAGTTTTGTATATACTTTTCTTTGAATATCAAAATATATATTTTCTTTGAATTTAATTTTTATACTTGAGTTGTCATCAGAATACAAAAGAAATTGTATGACAATTAGCCACTCAGTTTTACCTTCTCCCAAATCTTAATCTTTTTACTTCCTTCTCAGATATTATTTTTATGCAATAATCCAAATATACATTTCTATCTTTATGGTAAAAAACACCATGAAGACAATGATTAAATGCGCCAATTGCGGGAGAATGGTTCCTGCTAATCCTCGCGTAAAAAACCAAAAGTACTGCAATCGAAAAGCCTGCCAGTATGTCAGAAAAAACAAATGGAAATAAAGTAAAATAGCATCTGATCCGGATTACAAAAACGATCAAAGGGATTGCCATAAACAGTGGATTGAAAAGCATCCCGGATATTATCGGAATTATCGAAAACAGCGCCCGGATTATTGTGATAGAAACCGTGAATTACAGAAAAAACGGGATAAAAAACGCTGTTTGAAACAATCTTGCAAAAGAGACGCGTTAAAGCATTTTTCTGATATCAAACCAGGCACTTATAAGCTCATACCCTTCAACAGAAAAAGAGACGCGTTAGAAGGACAAATTGTTGTTATTCCAAGGTGTTAACTGTTTTTGTCAAAATCTTGCAAAAGGATACTCGATAGCTTTCCTTGAATTTTGGTTATAAGATAGCCGAAAATGGAGGTAAGAAATGATAAAAACAAAAATACTGTGCCCAAATCGAGTACGCAGGATAACCGGCAGCTTCGCTTTTATAGAGCATCGATTTTTACGTGACGGATTCTGGGAGAGTCTCTCCCATCGTGAACTGTTACTTTACGTGTTCCTTCTACTGGTGGCAGATCGGAATGGAGTTTCTTACTACAGCTACGATAAGATTTATTTGCTTTTAAAAATTCCCATGGATGAATATCTGAATGCTCGGGATGCTTTGATTGATAAAGACTTAATCGCATTTGACGGATATTTCTTTCAGGTACTTTCGCTGCCCGAAAAACCCGTAAATCAACATTTAAGACTTCTCAAATCTCAGCAGCAAATGGAAAAATATGATCCTGCCACGATATGTAATCTTATCGGTCAATCGCTTAAGGAGGACTGAACATGGTTAAGCGATTAGAAAAAGCCGTCAGTGATTACCTGTTATGGATGATATCCGCAGATTATGCTTCGGGTACCATCATAAAACATGAGCGCCTTTTAAATCATTTTCAAAACTTTATAACCAATCGAAACATCTCATGGGAACAAGTGTTTACTTATGACACGTTGAATGGCTTTGAAAAACATTGCAACTTATACTTTGCTGCAAATGCCCTGCGATGCCTTAGCCGGTATCTTTTTGAGCAAAAATTGATATCTGACCCGATAAAAAAACCACGTGTTCGGCTGCCTGATATCTATGAAGCCTATCTGCATTATTATGAAAAGAACAGGCAGGTTCATCGTTCGGCGCTTGCTCAAACCAGAAACGTTCTATCGGCGCTCAATGATTACCTGACAAAACATGAAATTGATCTTGCTGCCAAGATTGAGCAGATAGACGATTTTCTAACTGAACTTAACGCTCGCTTTATGCCGGCGACCTGTCGACACAACCGTTCTTATCTGCGCGGGTTTTTAAGATACCTGTATTTTTACCGGAAGATTCTAAAAAGGGATTTAGCGCCTTTGATTGTCGACGCCCCTTATGTTCGCGCAAGCCCAGCCCCCGAAGTTTTTGCGATCCGATGAAATAAAAGCGCTGTTTGCCGGTTTGTCCACAGGCACTTGCAAAGAGCTTCGAACTTCAGCCATGGTTCATTTGGGATATACGCTGGGCCTTCGTCCCAAAGAGATTGGTCTGATTCGTCTGAATGATATCTCATTTGCCAAGAGAGAAATAAATCTTTTCGATAGAAAAAGCGCCAATCCCATCAAGCTTCCTTTACCTGAAATTACGATCAAGGCTATTGCCGCATATATTGTGGGATGCAGACCTGAAAGTGATCACCGTGCGCTGTTTTTAACCTTTCATGCCCCAGTAAAACCGGTTACTGCGGCAACAGTCAGTCACGACATCACTGCCGCCATACAAAAGATCAATCCTTTGGCATCAGCCTACTGGCTCAGACATGC
>CBDAFK010000089.1:0-11719 GCA_965195235.1 uncultured Desulfobacterales bacterium
AATGATGATGACCGGATTATAAGCCTTGATCCTGCAAGCCATAAAGGCCGCGGTGACAACAAAATCCCATTATTCCCGGCAGTATTTTCCAGAATTTCAGGGCATGAATTTATCTGTGTGAATAAAGATCTTGATAATGAAGTTTTAAAGCCGCGTGAGTTTAGAGAGATTTTAAGTGATGAAGAAGACCTCACATCAGGATATGTTATTACCGGTTCAGATGTGTGGAACCCTGAAACATGAATGTGAGGGGGACGTCCTTAAATACTCAAATAACTCAATCGTCCAGATGACAACCTGCTTCTTTCGCTATCTTCTTTCCTCTTTTTACTGCGTAGCTCACCGCAGCAAGTGTCATGTCAAGGGAAAAGGGTTCGGTGTCTTGATTAGCGCATTAGCTGACATCTGTTTACGCAGATACATTGAAAAAATATGTCAAGGACATGGAGAATTGAGTTTAAAGATAGAAGAACAGAGGGGTTTCATTCTTGACATTGTTCCCAAATCTGCCAGGTAAGGAACTTCAGATTAAGTCCTAAAAGCATTAAGGCAGACATGAACAGAGTACATATTATAATTATTGTCATATTGTGCTTTACTGCCGTACCTGTAGCCATAGCTGGTGATATTGTAAAGCATTATGATGAGCATCATAAAATAACCGGCTATACTGTGATAGATGGCAACAGGCAGACCCATTATGACAGCTCTTGGAATCGCACCGGACATACCGTATCTAAAGAAAACAAAGATACTCATTATGATATCGATCAGAACCGAATTGGACATACTGACTGGGGCAATGATGATACCGGGCGCCATTATGACAAAAACCATAATCGAACTGGATATTCCAAGGCATATAAAGACAAAGAGGTCATGTTTGACAAGTCTTGGAACCGTAAAGGGTATAAAAAATGAAAGGGAGACGCTTCGGGAATCTTGGTGGTTCATTAGATGTTGTTGTAGTTAAAGCGCAGGAAGTTTAGTTCTTGGTTATTATTAGGGGGATTGACACTATAGTATAGTTTTTAGAAGGTAATTAAAGCTTTTTAAGTTGATATAAATCAGAAAAAGTTCATTACTGATTCCTTTTTTAAAGATTTATTATGATCATAGAATTTTTTAACAATTTAGAACCGATTGTGTGGACTACGTTGGCATCAGTGGCATCTGTTGGAATTAGCTTTTTACTTTACTGTATAAACAAACGAGCTTTCAATATTCTACATGGGATTCCATATATGGATCTTCTACAAATCACAATAGAATCTCAAAAAGAAGGAAAGCGCAAAGCACATATTCAAGTTCGCCTTTGTAATCCAGCTTCTTATGATAATCTAATTGTTGCGACACAACTTGTTAAGCTCCCAGGCTGTTTTCCGTTTGAAAAATATCAAAAGGATCGTATCAGACTGAAAGCGCTTTCTTTTGAACAAAAGATATTTTCCCATGAATGCAACAACCCAAAATGGTATAAACCCGAATTTATATTAATCACTTTAATTGATATTAAAAAGAATAAAATCAGAAAACTCTTTCGCTTGAAAAATATAGATGCAATTGCATAACCTTAGTTGTGTGTCATACGAGAAGTTAGATTTTGACGTAGGAATAGCAAAAAAACAAAGGTTAGGGCATTTTCATGGGGAATAAAATCGGAGGAAAGAAATCTTTATGTATAATGATATTCCGGCAATTTTTAGAAGTTTTTCTAAACGAATAATTGAAACTCGAACCCTACCGGAAAAAATAGGATTTTTTTCATCTATTCCCGCGATCTGCGATGCAGACCTAAAAAAATGTCTTATCAATATGGGGTATGAAAAACTCTATTCCCACCAAGCTGAAATGTTTGAAAAAGCCATAAAAGGTAATAACGTAATTATTACTACCGGCACTGCAAGCGGTAAATCTTTAGCCTTTTACCTGCCAGTAATTCAAACAATCATCCAGAATCCTTCCAGAAGAGCTCTGTTCATTTATCCAACTAAAGCCCTTACTCAAGATCAGCAAAAAAACCTCCAGCCCTTTGCAGATTATTTTGGAAAAAGAAAAATCAAAGTTGGTATTTACGATGGCGACACTCCGGCTTCCCAACGTAAAAAAATAAGAGAAGAAGCTAACATTATCCTCACCAATCCAGATATGATAAACGCAAGCTTCTTACCAAACCATAATAGATATGGATTTCCTCATATTTTTAGGAATCTTAACTTTATTGTTATAGATGAGCTACATGCTTATCGCGGTGCTTTTGGTTCACATGTTTCAAATGTTATGAGGAGATTGTTACGTATTTGTAAATATCATTCCAACACACCTAAATTTTTATGTAGCAGTGCTACCATAGCAAATCCTCAAGAATTAGCTGAAAATATTTGCCATACTCAATTTATTCATATTACCAAAGATGGTTCACCCTCACCTGAAAAGGAGATCATATTTTGGCAACCGCCTTATGTGGGAACAGATAAGACTTACCGGCGAAAAGTAGTACAAGAAATAGTTGATCTTCTACCTAAACTTATAGAAAGTAATGTGAGATTCATTTCGTTCTGTGCCTCCAGAAAAGATACAGAAGTCATAACAAAAGAGTGTAGAGACATATTGTCCTTTGATAAAAATGAATTCAATCTGTCAAACAAGATTTCAGGTTATCGAGGAGGATATACGCCAGAAGAAAGACGCCGTATAGAGAAAGACCTAATATCTGGAAATATCTTAGGCGTTGTTTCTACCAATGCTTTAGAATTAGGGATAGATATTGGTACTCTTGAAATGGTTGTAATGGGAGGTTTTCCAGGAACACGCGCAAGTTTTTGGCAACAAGTAGGAAGAGCGGGGAGAAGAGTCGGAAAAGCGTATGCGGTTTTGATATTAGGAGTTAAACCAATAGACCAATATGTGGGGATAAATCCTGACTGGCTTATTGGGACATCACCAGAAAATGCGATTATTGATAAAAATAATTTGCATATTCAATTATCACACATACGTGCCGCGGCAGCTGAACTCCCGCTGACAATTGATGATATTGGTTATTTCCCTGATTTAGGAGAGATCTTGCCGTTATTGCAAGAAATCGGTGAAATAGAAGAAATCCATAATACTTTTCATTGGAAAGGCAAATCATCACCTGCTCATGAATTCAGCTTGCGCAACATTACAAACGAGACCGTTGAAGTTGTAGATGACAAGAATAAGACAACTCTTACCACGATGGATCTCCAGCAAGCAAAGCGAGAACTTTATACTGGAGCAATTTATCTTCACGATACAATTCAATATAAATGTCTTCAGCTTAATCTTGAAACAAAAATAGCAACTATAATACCTGCCGACTTAAATTATTATACCGACCCGCATATCATTAAAAATATTGATATACTTATCAAACATAAAGAAAAAGCTGTTGATAGAGCGAATGTATTTTTTGGCGACGTGCGGGTAAGCCTAATGGTATTAGGGTACAAAATAATACAGTTTAATACCCATCAAAATCTTGGGTATGAAGCTCTCCCTGAGCCATTAGAGGATGAAATAGATACAGAAGGCTGCTGGATTCAATTACCAGACAATGTAGTAATGGCTCTACAAGCAGCCACAGAACAGAGCACTACCAAAACAACACTATTTAATTATTTCAAGGCCTTAGCACACAGTTTGAAATCTGCAGCTGAACTCAAAGTGATGGCAATATTTTCAGATATTGGGGGGGATGATTTTGTTTTTACAAATGAGAAAGAACAATCACAATCCAAAGCGATCATTTTATACGACCAATATCCCGGAGGTTTGGGGTTTTCCGAAAAAGCATTTGAATATATTAAAGAAATAATCAAAAATGCTATTTATTTAGTAAAAAATTGTCGCTGTAAGACAGGTTGTCCGGCTTGTGTTGGTGATTATAGGATTGACAAGAAGATAATATTATGGGCTTTGGAAAACTTTTTTGTTGAGACGAATCCGCCCAAAGATCTTATCGTTCCTGAAGAACCAAAGATCGAGCAAATTGAATATAAATATACTTGGGATAAAATTATCGAAGACTGGGTGGATTTAGTTGAATTAATGAAAAACCATAAAATATATGGCGCTAATTTTCTGAGTACAGCAAAGAGTGTCAGTGTAGAGAATGCAAGTTTAATTTTGCAATTTCCAACAAGTGCTGCAAAAATAGCAGACAAAGACGAAATAAAACAAGCTATAAGTAATAGTCTGGCGCAGTTTATGAGGTTACCCAAAGGATTTTCTCTTTCTTTTAAAAGTATAGACAGTGCTAATAAAAACCGAAAGCATTTTAAATTGATGAGACACTTCAAAGGCAACAAAAAGTGATATGGATTTAAAAAAAATATACCAAAAGCTGCGTGAAAGAAAAACTAAAAAATCAAGTCGGCCATCCACACCTTCTTCCGACCTTGAAAGTTCGATTTTTCCTGATAATGATCATGCTGAATCCAGAATAAAACCAGAAGAAATTTCGGAAGATTATAGAGACATTCTTGAAGAGATCAAGTTACGAAATTCAACACTTTATGAATCTATAAAGAAACTCAACAAATACCAGCAAAAAGCAATATTTACAAATAATAAAAAGACTCTTGTAAGCGCAATGGTTGGTAGCGGAAAGACAACTGTATTGGTTCATAAAGTTCTTTATCTTCATTTTATTAAGAAAGTCCCTTTAGATAGGAT
This sequence comes from uncultured Desulfobacterales bacterium, assembly GCA_965195235.1. Lineage (GTDB taxonomy): Bacteria > Desulfobacterota > Desulfobacteria > Desulfobacterales > ETH-SRB1 > Desulfaltia. Next base: position 4,702 of record CBDAFK010000089.1, read on the forward strand.
GGCAGTACTTACTTTTACAAATAAAGCCGCCAATGTGATTAAAGAAAGAATTATGACATTTTATATGCAAAGTAATGATTCTTGTGCCCCCGATTTTTCTTTATTTGGCACTTTCCACTCGGTTGCAAGAAATATTCTAAAGAATAGCAATAAGTTGGCAGACTTGGGCTACACATCAGATTTTACAATAATGGATGAAGATGAAAAAAAAGAATTTTATTTAAGAATAGCAGATGAACTTTATTTAAATGTCAAATATAGAAATAAAATTAACAAGAGAATTGAACGCTATTTAGACAATTTGTTAAAAGTAAAACAGCAAAAAACATTATATGGTAACATGAAAAATGAAGATGATCTTAAAAAATTGATTGAAATCGGAGGTGAAAGAAAGAAGCAAAACAATGTGATGGATTTTGACGATCTTATAAATAACGCTAACCTTGTATTGTCCCACCCAGAAAGTAATTTTCATCCCGAATGGATCGTAGTTGATGAATTTCAAGATTGCAATTTTAAACAGATTGAGATGATCATGAACATGGCAAATGATAGCACGTTGATTTTTGCGGTAGGTGATGCCAATCAACTAATATATACTTGGCGAGGTAGTGATCTGTCTATTTTTTACGATTTCAAATTGAATGAATGTAAAGAACATAGCTTGCCAATTAATTACCGTTCAACATCCAATATTTTAGATGTAGCGAAATTTTTAATATCATACGATACAAAAGAATTGCGTGGCACAAGAAAATTAGGCTCACCTGTTTTTCTTATAAACCATTATGACTCAAACCAAGAAGCGATATATCTTGCAAACACTATAAAAATTTTAAGCAGAAAAGGTGTTCCGTTTCGAGAAGTTGCTATCCTTTTTAGAACTAAACGACAATCACAAATTTTTGAAACTGTTTTTGAAAGAGAAGCTATACCTTTTGAAGTAAGTACCAGGCAAACATTTCGAGATATACCATCTTTGCATTGGTTAACTCAATTGCTAAAAGCTTGCCTAAACAAGCAAGACCTAAACTCTATTTATGACGCCATTTGTAATGAAAATTACGGAATTGTTGAACCGTCAAAGGCACTTCTGAAGAAATACAAAGCTTCGATGGATAAATCTGACGCAAGGGCTGACCTTGAAAAATTTATAGAATGGCTTTCTGCTGATACTAATAACGGGGACGACTTTTTAAACTTTGCAACCAAAATGTTGCAATTTGTAGACTGGCTTGAAAATAAAACTTATACAGAAATTCCAAATATTTTTGATTATTTTGAGCTGTCGACAAATTTAAGGCCCACATCAATTAATTATTCGAAAGATGTTGGACTTGTTAAAAAATTTTTAGAAGAAGTTTCTAAATACGTACAACTAAGTTACGATACTGATATTAAATCATCTTTTCTTGCAGCTATTAGTGAAATGAGCTTGGGAGGTTATCAAACAATTGGAGAGACTATTGACCCAAATAGTGAAAAAGTAAAATTACTTACTATGCATTCAGCAAAAGGGCTTGAGTTTAGATATGTATTTATAAGCGGTGCAAATAATGGGTTAATCCCATTGAAATATGCAAACATAACTCCTGAACAGATAGAAGAGGAAAAACGGCTTTTTTTTGTGGCAATAACTCGTGCAAAGGATTATTTGGAAATTTCATATCATACTGAACCAGAAGGATGGAATTCCTCTCCCGAACCATCGATTTATCTCGACGAGATACCGAAAGATTTATTGAAATCCAAACAAGCAAAAAAATTTATAGAGGAAGATATTAAATCTGATAATAAAACTGTTGATAAGGTTGGTCAGTGGTATATGGGGGAGATTGTAAAACATCCCAAATACGGAACAGGTACAATATCCAAAATTAGTAAAGCAAATATTACCTGCAATTTTGAAAATTTTGGAGAAAAATCTTTTGCGATAAACTTCTTGCCTATATTACCGGTTGAAATTGGTTAACGATTAAATACACTTGACCAAGGATAGGAGCAGATAAATATGCATAACCTGGGGGGAATATGCCAAATTTTTGTCCAGAATGTGGAAAAATATTAAATAACAATCCAAATTTTTGCCCAGAATGTGGCTATGAATTATCAAAAAACTCACTTGATGGTTCAATTGTATCTAAAACAAGTGAATCCGATGATCAAAAATTTAAATCCTTTATTGTGGAACATTATAAAAGCATGTCCGATATGGAAGTGTTCCATATCCTTGATTTATTAGAGGATTCAATGTGTGATTATGATAGGTTGATGCATTCTGCGAAGACAGGACTTGAGCCAGTTAAAAGACATCTTAAAGAAATAGATAATTTCACTAATCTATCTCCCAAGTGGGAGGAAGCAAAGAATTCATATGGAAATGCGATATTAGCGACGATAAAAATGATAAATTGTGTTATTTCGTCTGGTATTACAAGTGATATTACAACTCAACATCAGAGAGATGATGTTGAATCCCATTTTAAATGAACCGCTATTTCCTGATTATTTTGATCGGAATTTCTCAGGCCCCGAATGGTTACATGGTAATCAGTGTTGTCAAGACCAAGCTATTCAGGCGGTTACAATGCCCGTATTCTTGACAACACTGATTACCATGTTCATATAAACAATGAAGAAGCGTTAAAAGGTACAATAGGTCGATTTCACAATATTTTGAATTAGAAGCAATACTACATACAATCAATATGTTATACATGTTTCTACATTATTTTGATTTTTTGAAAAGCATCTCAAGTGGGTTCCGTCTCAAATTATTCTGTTAACTTTATATGGCATAAACTCACGTATTTCTATGCTTAGGTAAATATTTCAAAGATTAAATAATTTGGGAAATCAGCATGTCGATCTATTTAATCCGATAAAAAATGCCGGTTTCCTGCTAGAATAATCTGAAAATCTACAGATGATATTCAACGTAAGATAGACGAAGCTGCAGAACACATGAGCAAAGTTGATGAACACTTTGACAGGTTCCAAGAAATCTTTAAGTCCCTTTTTTAAAGTATTACTTATTAATACGGAGTAATTTTTGCTTTTCAATCTTCCAGATAACATTCGCATGTCGACTGAATGTGATTGCATCAAAAGGTGTACATATAGGTGTATCTTGAAACCGTAAGGGGATAAGGTAAGAGGGGACGTCCTTAAATAGTAAAATAACTTGGCATCGAATAAGAGGGGACGTCCTTAAATAGTAAAATAACTTGGCATCGAATGTTCTTGCTGGTATGCATGCGACCATGTCCAGAACAGCGAGATTAGACACTCCCGGCCTCCTTGCATCATATCATGTGATCAGAGGAATAGAGCGCAGCCATGTAGGGTGCATTCTATGCACCATAACCGGCATATGCATTATCCGAATTAAAGGGGGACGTCCTTAAATAGTAAAACAACGTGACATCGAATGTTTTTTGGTGCGTAAAACGCACCCTACGATTTACAGCCGTGTAGAACCTGAGCAGTTACGATTTTTTTATCCTTAAAATCCTGTTTATCCTGAGCCGGTTTCAAAATGTTCAATTTTGTTCGATGTCAAGGAAGGTAAAAATTTTAACCACAGGAATACATTGAGTATTTCGAGGATTAAAATTTGAGACTGACGTAGAGATCGGGCAAAAGGGGGCGTTTTGAAATTGGCTCCTGTCAAAAAATAAACTCCTCGAGACCTTTACAAAACTATCGTTATTTGTCATTTCGACCGACGTGCAGCGCAGGCGCTTGCGCCGCGTGAGGGAGACATCTTAAATGACAAAATTCAAAACTCTCTCTCGCAATGACTTGAGAAGCGTTTTTCAAAGGTTTCAAAAAATGGATAAAAAAGGATAGGCAAAGAAATCGTTGGTGCCGAAGGCCGGACTTGAACCGGCACGGGTTGCCCCACTGCCCCCTCAAGACAGCGTGTCTACCAAATTCCACCACTTCGGCATTTTGAAAATTCTGAAAAAAGTAAAAATTTATTTAGGGGGTTTTGCCGGCAATGACTCCCCGGGCTTGGAAGGAACGCTTTTTTCAGGTTCGGCCGGCGCTGGCTGTTTCTCTTCCGGCGCTTTTTGTTCCATCACAACAGAATCGCCGATTCTATGAGAAGATATATATGCAAGGCTCAGCGATGTCAGCATAAACACAATTACCGCAACTGTTGTCGCCTTGCCCAGGAAGCCTGATGCGCCTGAGCTGCCGAAAAGGGTCTGGCTGGAACCCCCTCCAAAAGCTGCGCCCATATCTGCACCCTTTCCGCTCTGCAGTAAAATGATCATAATAAGGGCTATGCATACTATAACGTGTATTATTATCAATATTGTTGTAATCATAATTTTATATTTGAAAATTAACTATTTTGCTAAATGTTTTTGTGTTTAGGCTTGCGCCTCCTACAAGTACGCCGTCAATATCGGGCATTAACATAAGCTCTTTTATATTATCCGGTTTGACGCTGCCTCCATACAGTATTCTTACGGAACTGGCAAGATTGTTGCCGAATTTTTTTTCGATCAATGAGCGTAAATACTGATGAATCTCCTGAGCCTGCTTGCTTGTCGCTGTTTTCCCTGTCCCGATGGCCCAGACAGGCTCATAAGCTATAATTAATGTCTCAAGATCACTTGAAACTAAATTTTCTAACCCCTTTGCAACCTGTTTGTCAAGAACGGAAAATGTATCGTTCGACTCACGCTCTTTTTCAGATTCTCCCACACATACAACAGGTATTAAATTATCTTTAATCGCAGCCCTTATTTTTTTATTAACTGTTATATCGGTTTCTCCAAAATATTGACGCCGCTCAGAATGACCTATTATAACATAACTGCATCCGGCTGATACGAGCATGGCCGATGATATTTCACCTGTATAGGCCCCTTCGGGTTCCCAGAAAAGATTCTGGGCGCCAAGCGCAACGCAACTCCCTTTCACAACATCCGAAACAGGCATAAGAGATGTAAACGGAGGGGCAATCATAACATCAACTGTATTATCAGTTATTAGTTTAACAAGCTGCCGTGCTGTTTCCACAGCCTCAGAGCAGGTTTTAAACATTTTCCAGTTTCCGGCAATAAGTGGCCTGCGGTTCTCCATTGGTTTGTCTCCTTTGTATAAAAACAGATCGTCTTTAAAGCTGCGCCCCTATCATGGCCGCAAGATCGACCATCCTGTTTGAGTAGCCCGCTTCATTGTCGTACCAGGAAAGCACTTTTACCATGTTATCGATAACATATGTAGTCGGCCCATCAACAATAGAAGATAGCGGCGATCCATTATAATCGATTGATACCAGCGGAAGTTCGCTATATCCGAGTACGCCGGAAAGAGTTTCTTCTGCAGCCGTTTTAAGGGCCTGGTTAACATCAGAAACAGTAACTCCTGATTTTTCCACCGTTACCACCAAATCAACGATCGACACATTTGGCGTTGGAACACGGATCGAAAGTCCGTTGAGCTTTCCTGACAATTCCGGAAGCACAAGAGCAACCGACTTTGCGGCGCCTGTTGTCGTCGGAATCATTGACACGGCTGCGGCTCGCGCTCTGCGCAGGTCCTTGTGAGGAAAATCAAGGAGACGCTGATCTCCTGTGTAAGAATGTATAGTGGTCATCAGCCCGCACTTGATGCCAAAATTTTCTAAAAGCACTTTAGCAACAGGCGCAAGACAGTTTGTGGTACAGGAGGCATTTGATATAATGTGATGTTGCGCAGGATTATACTGGTTTGAATTTACGCCCATGACAATTGTAATATCAGGGTCTTTGGCAGGAGCGGATATAATAACCTTTCGAGCGCCTGCAGCAAGATGCTTTGACGCGCTTTCGGAATCCCTGAAAAGTCCGGTGCATTCAGCGACAATGTCAACCCCAAAGTCTCTCCAGGGAAGGTTGGCGGGGTCCTTTATGGATGTAATGCCAATTGATTTCCCTGCTACTTCAATTGAGTCGTCCCTGGCCGTAACTTCAACGTCTAATTTACCGTGCACAGAATCATAGGCAAGAAGATGGGCCATTGTGGCTGAGTCTGTAAGATCATTAATCGCCACAACCTCAACTTCAGGATGATTAATAGCGGCTCTGAGAACAACACGTCCTATTCTTCCAAAACCGTTGATGCCTATTTTTATGCTCATAAAACCTCCTTATTTTAACATATAAAACTATTTGCGTTTGTTTCCTTTTAAAATAGCACTTGCAAGTGAAATGCTTTTTTTCCCAAAAGCTTCCAGGCTTTGTCCGAGCTTACTAAGTTCAGTGTTTTTTCGAGCGTTAACCGCTTTTAACAAAATTGGAAGGTTAACGCCTGATAAAACCTCTATCCTTCCTTCTTCAAGAAATGAATAGCTTAGATTGGAAGGGGTTCCACCAAACATATCGGTTAAAACAAGCACCCCTTCCTTTGTTTTTACCCTCTTTATTGCTTCGGCAATTTTCAAGCGAAGCATATCTGCCTTTTCATTCAAATCTATGGAGACCGACTCCATAGCTTCCGGCCTGCCGCCAAGAATGAATTCAGCGGCATCAACCAATGAATCCCCAAGCTGTCTGTGCGTAACAATAACTATGCCTATCATAAAATACCTTATTACTTAAAGTGATCGGTTCCGGGTTCAAAGTTCAACCCTGAACCTTAATTATAGTTGTGGTTGTCAAAACCTGTCATCCTCCTCCTTTATGATGGAAAGAATTTCATCTCTGTCAATAGCCTCCAGCAGCCTTTCCTTAAAAAGATCATTTTTAAGAATCCTGGAAATCCGGGCAAGCAATTTCAAGTGAAGACCTGTTGAATTTTCCGGTGTAACGAGAAGAAAAAAGATGTGGGTAGGCTTGCCGTCTATAGATTCAAAGTCAACCCCTTTTCGGCTAAGACCAAAACCAAGCACCAGTGATTTCAGGCCCTTTAGTTTGCCGTGCGGAATGCCGATTCCTCCGCCTATGCCGGTACTGCCGAGTTGTTCCCTGTCCAAGAGTACTCGCATAACCTCTTCATGATTTACTCCGGCAATACGGGC